>JAVJSV010000012.1:600000-893894 GCA_040219235.1 Rhodospirillaceae bacterium | reverse complement strand
TATTCTCTGCTGCAAGACGTTTTTGAGTCTTACCCAGAGCCAAGATTGCCAGCAAGAAAAACGTCACGAATTGGATCATCTCAAGCTGGTTACAGATGATCCGAACCTATTTCAAGCGGATGAGGTTTTCGGGAAGGACAGGGCTTTCTATCGATCGTCGGTAGGGAAAAGATCATCCTGCACAAGGATGTCATGCACTTCTGCAGCTGCACCGATCAACGGATGCTCTTGTTTGCCAAGTATATCGCCGTCGCCATTAACGTACGCAACCGGCCGCTCAATTTCTTCCAAGGTAGCGCGGGTCGAAATCACTGCAACGAGCTTGTCTTCTCGATCTTCACCGAGAATCTGAACCACGTCGTCGCGGTCAAGTGTACCCTCTGCCATTGTTATACCCTCGATTTTCATTTGACTAATAAACCAATTGGAAACTCTGCATCGTAGCCCAACGAAGGAAGCGCCGGATCGATCTCGATCACGAACAGGCCTAGGCTTCACCAGATTAGTCCGCTGAAAACCGGGCACCTTGATAGAGATCAAGTTGCTGGGCCGCCTTTTAATTCAAAATACTAGAAAGACTAACAGTGCTGGACTGCGAAAATGTGCCTGGGACTTCCGATGCAGATTATCGAAATTAATGGCAGCTACGCCCGTTGCGAAGTCAAGGGTGTTGAGCGCCGAGTTAGTCTTTTTCTTGTTCAGGACGAAACTCTTGTGCTCGGCGACTATGTTCTTGTTCACGTTGGATACGCCTTGCAGAAAATCAGTCCGACAACTGCTCAAACGACTTGGGAGCACTATGATTCAATTCTAGGTGAATATACGGATGATTCCGAGATTGACGTCATGAGTCAAGAAAGCCGGGGGACTGAAAAGTGAGTGCCTCAGCTGCCCATTGGCTACAACGGATACGAGATCTCGCGTTACCTGCTCGTGTACGGATTATGAACGTCTGTGGCGGGCATGAGCGGTCAATTTCTATGGCCGGACTGCGGTCCGCCTTACCGGATAATGTTGAGCTCATCTCTGGTCCGGGGTGTCCCGTCTGCATTTGCCCGGAAGAAGACATCCGCCATGCGATTAACATCGCCCTTAATGAAAACGTGATCCTTGTGGCATTCGGCGATATGTTGCGTGTGCCGATAAATGGGCCAAAAAAATCCGTGCGCTCGCTAGAACAGGCACAAGCCGCTGGTGCAGATATTCGTCCGATTGCATCCCCCCTTGATGCTGTTGTGATCGCGGACAATCACCCTGACCGAACGGTTGTGTTCTTTGCGGCAGGATTTGAGACTACGATGGCTCCGGTCGCCGCGATGATCGCTGACGGGCCGCCTAAGAATCTTCTTGTCCTGTTGTCTGCGCGCTTAACTTGGCCAGCCGTGGCTCTTCTCCTGAATTCAGGCTCCCCTGGTTTTGACGCCTTAGTCGCACCGGGACATGTCGCAACGGTCATGGGTCCAGAGCAATGGGACTTTGTTCATACTCAACATCGCATCCCGACAGCTGTGGCCGGGTTTTCGCCGGACTCTTTGTTAGCCGGATTCTACGCCGTTCTGCGGCAATACCTCGCTGGCAAGCCATCCCTCGACAATTGCTATGCCTCCGTAGTGCAGCCGGGCGGGAATCCCCGAGCGCGCTGGCTTCTTGACGAGGTGATGACCGTTGTCGATGCACCATGGCGCGGGATCGGCATCATCCCATCTTCAGGATTCGCATTGCGTCCCGAATTCATAGCTCATGATGCGAGGGTCCAATTCGCCATAGACAGGACTAACCGGGACGAGGAAGCAGACCGCATGCCACCGGGATGTGCCTGTACTGAGGTTGTGCTGGGTAGAGCCTACCCAAACGAATGCGTGCTCTATGGACGGGCCTGCACGCCACGCCAGCCTGTCGGACCATGCATGGTGTCAGATGAAGGGGCTTGCAGAATTTGGTGGGCGAGCGTTGCCAACGCGGCGGCCCATAGGGTTAGCAATGATAGGTCTCGGAATGACATATCTGCAGTCTGACAATGCTGAGAGCACAAGAGCTGAACAGTCGACCGTTCGGGCGTTTAGGATCGTTGTCACTGGGCGCGTTCAAGGCGTTGGTTTCCGGCCATTTGTCTACACTTTGGCCAAACGCCTAGGCCTGGGCGGAAGCGTGGTCAACCAATCAGGGCGGGTCATTATCTTTGTCCAGGGTTCCCCGATAATTCTAAACGCTTTTCAAGACGCCTTAATTAGTCAAGCCCCATCTCTTGCGCGGCCCAAAATTGCCGAAGCCTTAGAGGTGAAAGTCGCCACACCGGATACGTTCTACATTCAGGAAAGTATAAATGGCGGGTCGGCTGATGTTCACTTACTTCCTGATTTTTCCGTCTGCCCCGACTGCCTTGCCGAACTGAAAGATCCATCTAAACGCCGATACAGATATCCATTTATCAACTGCACGCAATGCGGGCCACGGTATACCATCATCAAAGCTTTACCTTATGACCGCAAGAATACTGTGATGGCGCCGTTCCACCTCTGTAACGACTGCCGCGCTGAATACGAAGATCCATCTGATCGTAGATTTCACGCCCAGCCCCTTGCCTGTCCGGCATGCGGCCCCAAACTTATATTCCGGAGTAAAAACGAGACTCTGGAGAACAACGATGATGCTCTTGCCGCTTGTTGCGACGCCCTCGGAGCGGGGAAGATCGCCGCCGTAAAAGGCATCGGCGGCTATCACCTGATATGCGATGCCAGTAATGATGATGCGATTAGAGCTCTGAGGAAAAGAAAGCATCGTCCCGACAAACCCTTGGCGATCATGTGTCCTATGTATGGTGCAGACAGACTTGATGCCGTTCGCAAAGCCGTTTCACTGGATGAGACCACGGCTCATCACGTCTTAGATTCGAGCCGGCCAATTGTCTTAGTGCCAAAGAGGCTCGATTCAGATTTATCCCAGATGCTGGCCCCCGGTCTTCATTATCTTGGCGTATTCCTACCCTATAGCCCGTTGCATCACCTGCTGCTCGAAGATTTTGGTCGTCCGGTTGTTGCCACCTCCGGCAATATCAGCGGCGAGCCCGTGCTGACGGACAATGCAGAGGCGGAACAGCGTCTCGCAAAAATAGCGGACGTGTTCTTGCATCATGACCGCCCTATCTTGCGACCTGCAGACGATACAGTGGTTGCGGTGGCTGCGGGCAAGACCCGCACAATTCGGTTGGGCCGTGGCTGGGCCCCTATGGAAATGGAATTGCCGGGTAGGTTACCTGAACCCGTTCTGGCTCTTGGCGGACATATGAAAGCCACAGTAGCGCTCGCCTGGGAAAACCGAGTAGTCGTCTCGCCACACATTGGCGATCTCGGCTCGCGCCGTAGTCTTGAAGTCCTTGAGCAAGTTGTAACCGACTTACAAAAGGTTTACGGGGTTGATGTAAAAACCTTAGTCTGTGACGCACACCCTGGGTCGCCCAGCACACGGCGCGCCAAGCATAGTGGGTTGCCATTACGGCAAGTTTTCCACCATCATGCGCATGCATCCGCGCTTGCTGGAGAGCACCCCGAAGTCGATCAATGGCTCACGTTTACATGGGACGGCATCGGCTTCGGTGAAGATGGAACACTCTGGGGCGGAGAGGCGCTGCTGGGTAAACCGGGACGGTGGGCAAGGGTCGCCAGTCTAAAACCCTTCAGAATTCCAGGTGGTGACAAGGCTGGACGAGAACCCTGGCGGTCTGCAGCGGCGATCTGTTGGGAATCGGGCTATAACAGCCGGATCGACCATCCGCACCTCGAAACCGCTCAAGCCGCTTGGCGGGCAGGAATCAACACCACGGTCACATCATCCGTTGGCCGTCTGTTCGACGCTGCGGCTAGCTTGGTATTGGGCTTGAGGGCCACCAGCTTCGAGGGCCACGGACCGATGATGCTAGAAGCCATCGCAGAAGATTCACCGGATGCAATGACGCTTCCTCTCTTGGATGACGAATCCGGCATCTTACGGACTGACTGGGCCCCCCTTCTCCCCATGCTTATGGACCGCTCAAGGCCACCAACGGAACGGTCAGCCATTTTTCACACAACTTTGGCCGTCGCCGTCATTGATCAAGTGCGTGTTCTTGCAGTCCGGCACCACATTGACGCCATTGGCTTGACCGGTGGTGTGTTCCAAAACCGCAGACTTGTCGAAGAGATTGTCAACCGAGGCCAGACTCTTGGCATTCCTATTCGCATCCCGGAACGTATGCCAGTAAATGACGGCGGCCTGAGTTATGGACAGATTATTGAAGTTCTTGGGAGGTGCAGCAATGCCTGATGCATCCACCGAATGGCATGGCGCATTAGAAGGCGTGACGCATATCTCCCTCGCCCACGGCAACGGCGGCCGCCTGATGCGTGAGCTGATTGACGGCATTTTCGTCCGTCACTTTGCTAACCCTAATCTTGACGCGAGCACCGACGCTGCACTGTTACGACTTCACGGATCCGATATTATGATCACTACCGATGGATTCACTGTGCAGCCATTGAGTTTCCCCGGCGGCGACATCGGTAGTTTAGCCGTCAACGGCACAGTCAACGACTTGGCTGTCGCGGGGGCGACCCCCCTCTATCTATGCCTGAGCGCTTTGATCGAAGAAGGGCTCGAAGTGGAAGCGCTGGACCGTATCGTAGAAAGTGCTGCGGAGGCCGCACGGCAGGCAAATGTCAACATAGTAGCAGGAGACACCAAGGTGATACCCCGCGGCCACGGTGGCGGGCTCTATCTGGTGACAACGGGCGTGGGACGTTATCGTAGCAATGCTAATTTGGGCCTCGACCATATTCAAAGTGGCGACAAAGTCTTGGTCAGCGGTCCCGTTGGCGATCACGGTGCCGCAGTGATGTTCGCCCGTGAGGATTTCGGTTTTAAGAGCGCCCTCGAATCAGATTGTACCTGCGTTTTACCGCTGACTGAGGCTCTCTACGATATTAAGGGCACGCGTTTCATGCGGGACCCGACCCGGGGAGGGCTCGCCACCGTGGCACATGAAATTGCTGCGGCTTGTCACGCCCGGATCCGCCTGTGGGAAACACATATACCGGTTCAAAAACCGGTCTTGGGCATCTGTGAAGCCCTTGGATACGACCCCTATTATTTGGCCTGTGAAGGTCGCGTTGTTGCGGTCGTCGCGGCAGACGAAGCGAATGAAGCGTTGGCACAGTGGCAGGCATTGCCACAGGGCCAGCATGCTGCCGTCATTGGGCAGGTTGAGGATGGTTTTGGCGCGGTGCTCTTAGAAACCGAGCTAGGCGGTGAACGGCTCCTTGAAGAGCTTGAGGACGACCCTCTGCCCCGCATCTGCTGACATGACTTGTTGATTGGTATCAAGGTGCTGAGATCAAGCCTGATTTATCCTCTCATCTATGGCTATGATTTGCGCCACATTGAGGACTTAACCAGGACAATGTCTGATAGTACTGCATTCGAAACAGGGTCGCATTGGCTCCTCCCGGCGGAAGCCCTTGGCATCTTGTTCAATACGCTTGTCAGGCTTGGGTATACCGTGGTCGGACCCACAGTACGTGATGGGACGATTGATTACGCTCCCTTAGAGTCTATCAACGATCTGCCACGGGGGTGGACGGAGGTTCAGGACGCGGCATCGTATAGGATGAAGCAACGAGAGGACGACGCCTTCTTTGGCTTTTCAAATGGGCCGGGGTCATGGAAAAAATTCCTTCGCCCAGAGGAAGAACTTCTCTGGCAAGCAAATCGATCCGGCGACACCTTTGAAATCGAACACGAAGTTGATACGAAATCCGGCGCACTGGCGTTTTTCGGTGTTCGGGCCTGCGATTTGGCGGCCATAGTTATTCTCGATACGGTGTTAAGAGAAAACACTAACTACGTGGCCCGCCGTAATAGCCTTTTTACCGTAGCGATCAATTGCAGCTCTGCCGGTGGCACTTGCTTTTGTGTTTCAATGAAGACGGGCCCGCAGGTAGCGCATAGTTTCGACCTTGCCCTGACCGAAGTCGTAGACGGCGAACGGCATGTTTTTGTCATTGAGGTCGGAAGCGAGAGAGGTGCAGATGTTGTAGCAAGCCTTCCAGTGAAAAAGACTAACTCCTCTGACCTGCTAAAAGCCGAAGCGATCATCCGCGGCACCGCTGAGCAGATGGAGCGCACGCTCGACACAAACGGTTTAGCACAGGCGATCGCCGCCAATCTGGATCACCCCCACTGGGACGAAGTCGCAGAGCGTTGCTTGACCTGCGGCAATTGCACCATGGTTTGCCCGACCTGTTACTGCACGACGGTTGAAGACCGGACAGACTTGGAGGGTGATCATGCCGAGCGCTGGCGTATCTGGGACTCCTGTTTCTCTCTCGATTTTACGTATGCCGCAGGCGGCAGCATCCGCGATTCAGGTCGCTCCAGATACCGCCAGTGGCTCAGCCACAAACTGAGCACCTGGGTTGATCAGTTCGGAACTTGCGGCTGCGTCGGTTGCGGGCGGTGTGTCACATGGTGTCCTGTCGGGATAGACATTACGGAAGAGGCAAAAGCGATTTCGTCTACAGATTACAAGGAGGGCGGTTATGCCCGAGACCCTTAACATTGAGGACTTGGTGCGTGAGCACCCCTTCTTGAAAGATGTCGACCCGATCATCTTCACCACACTGGCAGGATGCGGCCACAACACAGAATTCAGGGCCGGTGAGTTGATATGCCGCGAAGGCGAACCTGCGGACCACTTTTATCTTATTCGTTCCGGGCAAGTGGCACTCGAAACTTTCATACCAGGGCGCGGGAGCTTTATATTCCATTCCTTGGGCCCCGGGGATTGCCTAGGTTTGTCTTGGCTCGTTCCTCCCTATGTATGGGATTACGATGCTCGTGTTATCGAGACCGTAAACGCCTTAGCCTTCGACGCTCAGTGCCTAAGACATAAAAGTGACACTGATCCCGAGATTGGCTATGCATTTCTAAAGCAGTTCATTCCGATGCTGGTAGACCGCTTGCGTTGTGCACGCCTGCAAGCGCTTGATCTCTATTCCATGTCGAACGATAGGAACGTCCGGTGACCGCGTTTGGTGCTCCGGCAGAAGATCACACGCTCGCGCCACAGTTCTCCCGCGTTCGATGGGTGGAAAGCGTGCATCCGAGAGTCGTTTCGATAGGACTCGATGCCCCGGTTTTAGATTCGGGATTCACGTTTGCACCGGGCCAATTCGTTATGGCCTATGTCTTCGGCGTCGGTGAGATTCCTATCAGCGTGAGCGGTAATCCATCACTAGAAAACGAGATTGTTCTTACAGTGCGCAGTGTCGGGGCTGTTTCAAAAGCGATTGCTTCAGCAGAGCCCGGGTCTGTGATTGGCATCCGAGGACCTTATGGCCAACCTTGGCCCTTAGACCAGACAAAGGACCGGGATATCATCATTGTCGCAGGCGGCCTCGGCCTTGCTCCCCTGAGGCCACTGCTATTTAAGATCTTGGCCAGACGCAAGAGTTATAAAGCGGTAACCCTTCTCTATGGAGCGCGCTCCCCGGACATGATCCTCTTTCAGGATCAACTTTCGGAATGGAAAATGAACCACGACATTGATGTTCGAATCACAGTTGATACGGCCGAGGCAACCTGGACTGGAAATGTCGGGCTCATCACGAAGCTTTTGGAGGGTATAGACCTTGAGCCCAGCAACACTAATGCCTTCATCTGCGGGCCAGAGGTTATGATGCGCTTTGCCGCCCGTGCACTGATGGCCAAAAAGGTTGCACCTTCAGATATATTTCTCTCTCTAGAACGTAATATGAAATGCGGTATAGGCGAGTGCGGTCGGTGCCAGTTGGGGCCCTTCATTCTGTGCCGCGACGGTCCCGTGCTACCATTTAACGCTGTCGAACGCCTGCTGACCGTTGCAGAAGTGTGAGAAATCATGGCTGATACGAAACCTAAACTGGCCGTGTGGAAGTTCGCCTCATGTGACGGTTGTCAACTCAGTCTTCTGGACTGTGAGGATGATCTGCTAGCCCTTTCGGGCGCAGTTGAATTTGCGTCTTTCCGCGAAGCCACACGCAATGAGATTGCTGGCCCCTACGATTTGTCGCTGGTTGAGGGCTCGATTTCGGTGCCCGCCGACCTTGAGCGCATCCGTCATATCCGCGAACAGTCCCGCCATCTCGTGACCATCGGCGCCTGTGCCACAGCCGGGGGTATTCAGGCGTTACGCAACGGTCGCGATGCGGAAGAGTTTATGTCGATTGTGTATGCGAAACCCGACTATATCGACAGCCTTGCTACTTCCACACCGATCTCGGCACACGTAACGGTCGATTTCGAACTCAGGGGTTGTCCAATCGACAAGCGACAACTTCTTGAGGTCATTACCGCGTTCTTGTTTAAGCGAAAGCCGAATATTCCTCATTACAGCGTATGCATGGAGTGTAAACGACGCAGTTTAGTCTGTGTCATGGTAACTCGTGGTACTCCATGTCTAGGCCCAGTCACCCAAGCAGGATGTGGCGCTCTATGCCCGGCTTGCAATAGAGGATGTTACGGCTGTTTCGGCCCCGTGGAGACACCCAACCTACCCAGCTTAACCGAGCAATGGACGGCGCTCGGGGCAAGTCGTCGCGATATTCGCCAGGCCCTGAGCACGTTCAATACTGGTGCAGAGACCTTTGCTAGAGAAGCGGCCCGCCATGACGACTAGAATCATTAAGGTTGATTATCTCGCCCGCGTCGAGGGCGAAGGGGCGTTAAAACTAATCATACGCAACGGCAAAGTGGAAGAGGCCAAGTTAAGTATTTTTGAGGCTCCGCGTTTTTATGAAGCGCTTCTGCGCGGCAGGGATGCAGCAGAGACCCCCGACATTACAGCGCGCATCTGTGGCATTTGCCCAGTCGCCTATCAGCTTAGCGCCGTCGCCGCGGTTGAAAATGCTGCCGCTATAGACGTACCGCAGCCGATCAAGGATCTGCGCAGGCTGCTTATGTGCGGCGAATGGATATCAAGCCACATTCTCCACATCTACATGCTTCACGCGCCCGACTTCCTCAACTATCCGGACGCTATGGAAATGGCGCGTGACCATGGGGACATCGTCCGCCGCGGACTCGAGCTAAAGAAAGTCGGCAACGCGATCATGTCATTGATCGGTGGTCGTGAAATTCACCCGGTCAATGTCCGGGTCGGCGGATTCTATAGAGTTCCGACCCGTAAGGAGCTTCATAGTCTGACGGAGCGCTTGATTTGGGCCTGTGAAGCGGCGGAAGAAACGGTCCGCTGGACGGCGAGTTTGCCGTTTCCAGATTATTCCCGTACGTACGAGTATGTCGCCCTACTAACCACCAGCGGCTACCCGCTTGAACCGGGACTGTTGCAATCGTCCACCGGCTTGAATATTACTCCAGAATCTTACGAAGAGCATTTCATTGAAGAGCAGCGGTCGAACTCAACCGCACTTTACTCAAAGGCTTCGACCGGACAGGCATATTTCGTTGGCCCCATGGCCCGCTTCGCTCTCAGCCGTGACCAACTAAACCCGCACGCCGCAAAAGCCGCGAAGCAAAGTGATCTGCTTGCCGGGTGCGAGAATCCCTTTATGAGCATTGTCGTGCGGAGCATAGAGGTGTTGCATGCGTGCGAAGAAGCGCTCGCTATCGTTCGCGCCTATGAACCACCCGACCAGCCGTTTGAAAAAGTCGAAGCGCAAAACGCGACAGGATTCGGCATTATCGAAGCCCCCCGCGGTTTGCTCTATCAACGCTACCGGATTGGGAAAGACGGTATGATTGAAGACGTCAAGATTGTTCCACCAACTGCACAAAACCAAGCCATCATCGAAGAGGACCTCAAGAACGTCGCAACGCAATCGCAGCATCTCTCAGACTCGGACTTACAATGGCGCTGCGAGCAAACCATTCGTAATTATGATCCCTGCATTTCGTGTGCCGCGCACTTTCTAACATTGGAAGTCGAGAGACAATGACCGCATCCAGTCCACAAAAAGTCGCGCGCCTGGTCGTGATCGGCGCCGGCAATCGATTTCGGGGTGATGATGGAGTCGGCCCAATGGTCGTCCGTCACCTCCAAGGCGCCTTGCCAGAAGACGTCGCGATGGAAGTGGTGAGCGGTGAAGCAACCGATCTCCTGGCCTGCTGGGAACACGCACAGGCTGTCATCCTGATAGATGCCACCCGGGGATCAGAGGCGCCCGGGACGATCGTCAGACTTAACCTCGGGACCGATACCGGGCCGCTTGCCCGCGCCGACCCATCAAGCCACGGCCTTGGCGTCGCTGAGGCGATACGCATGGGCTATGCACTCGGGACGCTACCAAAGGACTTCATAATTTTTTCCATATATGGTGAAAGCTTTGAGCATGATGAGGCGCTGTCTCCTATGGTTGCTCAAGCAGCCTGGTCAACGGCGATGAGCGTCCGTGAAGACGTGAAATTCCTGCACCACAAGATACACGCGCGAACAGATGCATGAAATTGCACTTATGCGGGGTCTTCTGCGCCAAATAGAAGCGGTCTCGAAACAGAACGGTGAGGCGCGGATCATCCAGGTCAACATCTGGCTCGGAGCACTTAGCCAAATGTCAGCCGATCATTTTAGAGACCACTACGATCAGATGACGGCGGGAACCTGCGGTGCAGACGCGGAGATGCATATTGAGGCGTCTGATGACCCCACCCATCCCGACGCACTCCATGTCCTCTTGCAGAGTGTCGAAATCGCAGAAGCATAGCAGTAACTAGGGAGCTGTCTTTTGCAGCACCGCTTCAGCCGAGGCGACATGGTGTTTGACCCGCGCGAAGCTATCCGGAGTAACGGAGATGGAATCGATACTTGATCGGACAAGGAACTCAGCAAACGATGGTTTATTGCTAGGGGCCTGACCGCAAAGCCCAACCTTCACTCCAGCTGCGTGCGCATCTTTAATAACGGATTCTATGAGCCGGGTTACAGCAGGGTCCTCTTCTTGAAATAGCTCCGCCAACCGTTCCGAGTCACGATCAACACCCAGAGTCAGTTGGGTAAGATCGTTGCTGCCAATCGATAAGCCATCGAAGCGCTCAGCAAACTCATGCGCGAGAATGACGTTCGAAGGCACTTCACACATAACATAGATTTTTAAACCATCTTTACCGCGCTGAAGGCCCGATTTGGCTAACACATCGAGTACACGATCCGCTTCGCCCAGAGTACGGCAGAACGGTACCATTATGATGACGTTTTCCAGCCCGATCTCATCGCGCACCTTCTTGAGGGCCTTGCACTCCAACGCGAATCCATCCGCATAGTTCGGGCTATAGTAGCGACTTGCACCCCGCCACCCGATCATGGGGTTGTCTTCTTCCGGTTCAAATGACGCGCCACCAATGAGCGAAGCATATTCGTTTGTTTTAAAGTCGCTCAGTCGTACGATAACAGGCTTGGGATGAAATACGGCAGCGATCCTAGCAATACCGTAGGCAAGGACATCAACGAAAAACTGACCCGTATCGTTCCACCCTCGCGTTAATGCAGCAATTTCACGTAGGACACGCGGATCAGATATCTGCTCAGGATGGGCCAACGCCATAGGGTGGGCCTTGATGGCCGTATTAATAATGAACTCCATGCGCGCCAGGCCAACGCCATCACACGGCAACTGCCACCAGCGTGCTGCCGCAGCCGGGTTGGCGAGATTCAGCATAATCTGCGTCTGTGTGGGCGGGATCGAATCGAGTTTCACTGCTTCAACTTCAACATCCGCCGCACCGGAATATACCTTCCCGTCAAGGGAAGATACCGTGACCACTTGGCCTGTTTTCAAAACACGGGTTGCGGCCAGCGTCCCAACGATTCCCGGCAAACCCAGTTCACGGCAAACAATCGCGGCGTGTGACGTACGGCTACCGTGATCGGTAACGATCGCGACGGCTTGCTGCATAATAGGAACCCAGTCAGGGTCCGTGATCGGGGTCACCAATACAGATCCAGGAACAAACGAGTCTATGTCTGCCGCGCTATCCAAGCAGCATACCGGGGCAGAGACCACGCCCTCGCCCACATTCAGACCAGATACCAGCGGCTTTCCAAGGTTTCTGACTGTGTAACTTTTGAGTCCTGCATCTCTGCGCAAGGCGTGTCCGGTTTCAGGACGAGCCTGTACGATAAAGAATTCGCCGGAGAGTCCGTCTTGCGCCCATTCAATATCCATAGGCTGACCATAATGTTTGGCAATATGGTCGGCACCTCGTGCAAGGGTGATTATATCGTCTTCAGATAGCACAAACACATCGCGCTCTGACCGCCGCTTACTCACCAGTTTTGTTGCACCGCCACGACCATAGACTACGGACTTTTGCTTTGCTCCCAGTTTCTTATTCAGAATGGGTTGGCAATTCTTGTTGTCCAATAAGGGACGAAAGACCCAATATTCATCAGGGTCGACCGTGCCTTGGACCAGCCCCTCACCTAGCCCCCATTCGGCATTGATAACAACAACATCAGGAAAGGCGGTCTCAGGATCGACCGAGAACATGACCCCAGACGCCCCCTTGTCTGCACGGACCATTTTTTGCACACCAACAGACATTTTCACTTTGGTATGCTCGAAGCCATGTTTAAGACGATAGGCAATTGCCCGGTCTGTAAACATTGAGGTGAAACATTGACGGCAAGCCTCTAGGAGTTTTTTCTCGCTGGTGACATTAAGAAAACTTTCGTGTTGGCCCGCAAAAGACGCTCCCGGCAAATCCTCCGCCGTCGCACTGCTACGCACTGCCAGGGCGGGACGGCCTCCAAGTTGCTTTAGCAAGGTGGAATAGGCTTTATGAATCTCCTCAATAAGATCGGTCGGCAGGGCTGTTTCAGAGATCAACTTACGTAGAGCCGCGCCTCGATTGGCAAGTTTTTTCAGGTCCTTATCGGTTACACCGGCTAAGAGATTTTGTATTTCGGGACCAATCCCGGCTTCTTCGACAAAGTTTTCATAAGCCGCAGATGTGATCACAAAGCCAGACGGCACTTTCAAATTAGATTTAGAAAGTTCGCGCGTTAGTTCTCCAAGGGACGCGTTCTTTCCGCCAACGAGAGCGATATCGTCGAGTCCGACCTCAGAGAATTGACAAACTAGAGGCAGACGACTGCTTAATTCTCGCGTCATAGGACCCTTCTTAACAACTAACCCATCTAAACATATTTCTAAGAGGTGTTCTTATCTGGAATGGGCAAGTCAAACATTGAGCCTCGTCAATTTCACCGCGCGACTAAATCCCACTTATATCCTTAAATAGCTTTGTCAGAGTAAAATCCTGATCCGTGAGAATGTCATGTTGTCGCCATCCTAAACCTGTAAGTTCACGCCACTCAGCTAGCAAGGCGACACGAGTAATTTTGAAGGTATTGGCGTTGTTTAAATGTCGATCTGTGTTGAAGTGGTTGTGAATTGAAGCGTGAATAGAGACAAATTTCTGGAGCGATTTGGAGCTCCTGAATTGTGCCATCCCACGCTCTCGTCGCCGAAATGGCTGATGCGAATTTTCTGCCCTGTTATTGAACCACCTTCCAGTTTCTTGCCGGTTTTCAATACCTAACTCCTTCATTGCGGCGCGATATGACCGTAGCTTATCAGTAACTATTACTTTCGGATTTCCGTAATGTTTGATGGTCTTGCGCAAGAACGTCAGCGCGGCCTTGCGATCTCGCTTTTTAGTAACGAAGGACTCCAACACCTCGCCTTCATGATCTACTGCTCTCCAAAGATAACAAGCGTCGCCACTGATCTTCACGTAAACTTCGTCTAGGTGCCAGCACCATTGAGTAGTTGCTTGTCTGTCTGTAGTTCGCTTTTTCTTGATCTCGGCTGCAAATAGAGGTCCGAACCGGTTCCACCAGAATCGAACCGTCTCGTAACTTACGCCTATCCCTCGCTCATGAAGAAGGTCTTCAACCTGCCTTAGCGAGAGCGGAAACCGGACATACATCATCACGGCTAGGCGAAACATCATATGCGAAGTCTTGAAGTATTTGAATGGGTTTTTCATCCGAGGACGCTATAAGGCCGACCCGGCAGATTCAAGGCAGTTTCCTCTGATGTTGTGGATGGCTCCACCCTGACGGCATCTCGATGTGCCATGCTGGTGTTGTCACAACCCAACAAAGGAAGGAGCCAACCACATGCCGATTACAACACTGGGGATCGATCTGGCCAAGTCTGTTTTTCAGCTTCATGGCGTTGACGCCGTTGGCGCGGTGATTTTGCAGAAGAAATTGCGGCGCGGTGCTGTGCTTGATTTTCTTGGTAAGTTAGAGCCTTGCCTGATTGGGCTGGAAGCCTGTGCAACGTCACATTATTGGGCTCGGGAGATTGGCGCGCTGGGCCACGAAGTGCGTCTGATCCCGCCAGCCTATGTAAAGCCTTACGTAAAGCGGCAGAAGAATGATGCCGCGGATGCAGAAGCTATCTGTGAAGCCGTCACCCGGCCCAATATGCGCTTTGTGCCGGTCAAATGTGCAGAACGGCAGGGTGTTCTCGTTTTGCACCGAACGCGCGATCTCTTGATACGCCAGCGCACTATGATACTGAATGCGATCCGGGGCCACCTGGCCGAGTTTGGGATCATCGCAGCGCAGGGTCCACGCAAGGTTATGGATATGATCGCACGGATTAGAAGCGATGAAGATCCAGGCGTCCCCGTGACTGCCTGCGCGGCCCTGTTGGCGCTGGCAGCCCAGCTCGAAAGCCTGGCCAACGAGATACGTATGTTAGAGCACCGACTTATGGTCTGGCACCGCGAAGACACAGCCAGCCAGCGGCTGGAGACGATTCCAGGCGTAGGGATTACCACCGCTACGGCGCTATCAGCCAGTGTGCCAGATCCCAGTGTCTTCAAATCCGATCGGCAGTTTGCCGCCTTCCTAGGGCTGGTGCCGCGTCAGAACTCGTCGGGTGGGAAAGACAAGCTGGGGCGCATCTCCAAGATGGGCGACGGCTATCTGAGAAAACTGCTGGTGGTCGGAGCCACCTCGGTGATCCGCCGGGTCCGGACGAATGACACGGCTACGGGGGCCTGGGTTCGATCACTCCTGGAGCGCAAACCGGCACGCGTCACGACTGTGGCCATGGCCAACAAGACCGCGCGCATCACCTGGGCCGTACTCGCACGCGGCGAGACCTATCGAACGCCGATGGTCGCGTAAACGTTATTGAATGACAGCGGCGTCAGGTCGCTGCACAAAGCTGTGAGGGCAAAGATGAGTGATGATGATCAGGCTGGACCGCAGCCGGGACACCCCGAGGCATTGTCAGGGCTTAAAAGCTCGATAGTCTGATTGGGACCCGGCAAGCGGACTTCATCAGGGCCAGCGGTCATAAGCGCCGCGTCAACAGGCCGGACACATGACCGCATCCCGCATCGATCACCGCACACTCAAAAAAACCCTTGCAGAAACGGAGCCATCCACACATGACAATACCGACAGACCCTTATAAGCTGGACTCTAGACTCTAAAAATCTCTGAAAGTCGGGCATAGGCCCCCTTGCCAACACGTGCTAGCGGGTTGAACGCTTCCACATCAATTCGCAACTGACCTTTCACGTCGAATGCGCCCACATCATCGCGTACCCAGAGACGGCTGATTTCGGCAAACACCAAAATTTGTTCGGTGTTCCCAACACGTGTGAACTGGCGAGCAATGCAACCCATGGACACTGGCGCTGCTGCTACACGTGGGACTGACCAGTCCCAGTCACTCAAAGCGATATCAAATTTTTTGACTTCACTCTCGCCTGCAGGCAAATCTTCAGATGAATTTTGCATTTCCTTAGCTTGGTTTACAGACGCTAAACTGATGACGCACTCAGGATTATTTTTCAAATTACGATGCGTATCTTTGATCTTTCCAGCCATGCCATCACCAATTGAAAACATGACCATCGGTGGGTCACTGGTGATGCCATTAAAATAAGAAAAGGGTCCAAGGTTCCAACGTTCGGCGCCATATTCCTTGCCGTTATCGCTTAATACCCAGGCAATCGGGCGAGGAATAATAATTTGGCTAAATAGTGCATAGGCATCACTCTCGGAGAGACCTTGCAGTTCGACGTCCATTTATTTTCAAACTCCTATTTCTTTGATTTTTCAGGCAACGTGAGTGATGTAAGTCACTACGTAGCAGAGTTGAGTCATTGTCAGAGGAAAACGGCTTGAGTCACACGTGGGCGTGTCTTAGCGTCTTCGAATGAAAAATCAATTTAAATATTCCAAGGCATCGCATATGATGTTTCGCCTAGCCGTGATGATCTACATTTGATCACCGCTTATTTCAAGCAGATGGGGTTTTCAGAAAGTGCGGCCTAAGTAAGCGGTAGAAGTCGTTCACCTAGAAGCCGACCGAATGTAAATACTGGTGTGACCGACATCTCGCCGCAGTAAGAGCTTCCTTGGAACGCGGCCATTCCCAGCATTTCCCCAGCAGCATAAAGATTATCAATCGGTAAATCGTTTTGTCCTAAGATCCTTAGCTTGTTGTCAACGGCAGCACCCGCAGTGTTCAATAAATAATACCCCTGCATGCGAATAGCATAGAAGGGGGGCTTTGAAATCGGCAAGGGCACGTGCTGGCGCGCAAAGGGATCACGGCCAGATGCTTGCCCAGCATTATAGGTCGCAATCGTCTCAGCGATTCCCGCGTTATCGACGCCAGTCTTTTCAGCTAAGCCAGCTATAGTGTCGCTCTTAAAAAAACAAGGGATGTGTATCGAATGTTTCGACAAATTCTTCTTTGGTCCAGCGTCTTGTGATGGGCGGGGCTGTCTTCAGAATTTCATCATCAAATATTATCCAGCATCTCTCGTCCGGTTGGCGACTGAGTGCCTTTTCTTTCTCGTCGTAGCTGGAGGTATCCTCGCGCAAGAATCTTTTTCCGTGTGAGTTTACAATAACTTCCCATGGTTTGCGTTGAAGCGGGTCGGTCGCGACACGCACGAGTAGAGGACTAGGAATTTCATCGTCAGCCAACATGGCGTTAAACAAAGGTTGATGAGATTCTTGACCACGCAGGTAACTTCCAGCAGCAAGCGCCATATCGATTCCAGCGCCTTGGCTTTATGGATAAACGGTATCAGCATAATCTTTCACGCCTTCAATTTGCTCAAACATTTTAGAATTTGACCCGTACGGACCGCATGCTAGGATCACGCTGCGTCCAATATGAGGCACTTCAATGCCATCTGGACCAACAGAGACAACACCTTTTACAGGTCCACCAACTCGCTCTTGAATGAGTTCCTTGCCTTCAGTTTCCACCAGGACTTTAACATTTCCCCGATCAATTTCGAGTTGCAGTTCTGTCTCCAAGACTTTTAGTATCGACATGCCGCCTTCAGGCCCCCAAAAATATCGCTTTTTGGAATATGGGTCATGACCACCGCCGAGGATATGGTGCTCCGGTCGCGCTTCGAATCCTGCCTCAAAGAGCCAATCGATCGTCGGGGATGCATTGTCGACGGCAAGCCGCAAAATGCCTGGGTTTGCTGTTCCTTTGCTCATGCGCATCACGTCGTCGTAGTGCTCTTGGGGCGTATCAACAATACCCTTCGATCGCTGGAATGAAGAAGTGTGGTGCGTTGAATGCAGCCAGCTTGATTTTCCAAAGGCTCTAAGAGACGCTCAGTTAGTGGTGACGGAAGAAGGCCCGCCAGCTTGGCACCACCGCAACAATCTCATGGCCGTAAAGGCAGGGTGAACCTCGAATTTTCAGCTTAACGACGTTAGGGTTTGAGAGAGGCTATTCTTGAAATCACAAAAATGATTGCCCAGACAGATTTTCTGAGAGTTCCGAAGCGCCAGAATTAAGGATTGATAGAAACTCTTTAACAGCCTTATCGGTGGCAACTGCAGACAGATGAAAGCGTATCGAAAGCGCCAAGCTAATCTTATCATTAACGATAACACTTTTAGATAAGCCTGCCCAGTTACGCCCTGGCATCTTAAACACCCCATAACCATCTCTTCTGATTTCTGCAATGAGTTGTTTGAGCGCTGCGGGGTTTAAGCTGGTACGCAAGAAAATACTTGGGTCCTGATTTGTCACAGTGTTTAAAAGATTGTCGATATCTTCATCATCGAGTCCAGCTAACAATACATGAGCGCCCGCCCGACCAATAATCCGGTAATGTGACATTCGTGAGACCGGGGTCGTCATTAATGGGGATTCGACATCCGTGTTTATGCAAGTCAACAACCGAATGACCTCTAAGAGTAACAAGACTAAGCGGCCACATTACTTTTTCGCCGACCCTTCTCATAATTGGGTAGGCAATAGTGTCAATCCATTCATCTTCTTTAACATAGGCTGCGAGGTCTTTGAGCTTGGAAGAAACGAAGTACTCCTTGGCCATATGTTCCCGCAGGATATAACCAAGCTGTTCCAGCGAATAAATGTATCGATTTGCAGCGCCACGTGAAATATTAGTGGCTCGTGCTACTTCCGATACTGTTAGACCATTGCCTCTGCATATGGCTTCCAGTATCGCAAATACTCGGTTAATTCCCTCTAGATTGAGGATTTTTACCATTACACTAATTCCTTAAGAGCATGTGCATGGCGCATCAGAATTAAGATATTTCATCAAGATGCCTAAATCACTTAGCCATCCGCGCTTGAATCGCAGATTGATTAAATAGAGTATATTCACCTAGCAACGCTACGGCCTCTTTTATCTTGAAATAGCGAGAGAATAGTAATCGTCTATCAGTAGTACCATCAGAATATTGAGGCTCAATTTATGCGAACCGTTCTTGCCACAGTGCTTAGTGTTAGTCTTTTGTCTTTTCCCGTGTTTGCTGAGACCCCAGTGGGTAATGACGTCTATGTGATGGCAGACTCAACATTGCCGTCTATTGCCATGGCCGCATGGAATGACGGTGACAAAGTTAAATTTGCCGCCCGTGCGGATACCGCGAACGCGCCGAACAACGCTGTTACATATGCAGCGAAGCAGGTGGTTTGGCCAACAGGCCGTGTGCGCGTCATGACTTTCAACAAGGACAGCGGCGGCGTCTTACATCCCATTACCGATGAAACCCTTCTTTATGTGCTTGAAGGTAAGGCAGAGGTTGGCGTCGGTGATCAAACTGCTTCACTGGTGGCCGGCGACGTCGTCAGCTTCCCATCTGGGGCGCTTCGTAATTCTGGCGGCGCTTCGGATGCGACTATCGTTACATGGAACGTGCCAAGTCTGACGGGAGAGAACACACCCACCCATGTCAAAGGTGCTGACGTTCAAGAAGGCGGTGGTGGTGCGATCACTCTCAAGCGCTACACGTTTCCTGGCAACTCTGTGCGCGCCGTAAAATTGGCAGCTGGCGGAAGCACCAACCCAAACAGCGCAAAGACCGATTCCATGATCTATGTCACTGGCGGTCCGATGACGTTTTTTCAGAATGGCCTTGAGTTTATTGTAAATAAAGGGGATTTCATTCGTGAGGTTGCAGACGCAACTCATAATTGGATCGTGCAAGAGAACTCGGGGTTCGTCACAACCAGTGGCTTACCGCTTGATATGTCAGGCATCAATCCGGACGAAGCCACTGATATTCCACCACAGCAGTAATTGGTCAGTCAAAATATAAAAATAAGCGGTTGCGATCTAACGCGCGAGATTCTGAATCAGCGTCTCCTGCAGGATCGCAACCCAACCGCCCCTGATGTCCGAGCCAGTACCGAATTTATCGCCGTAGGTATCTCCTGGCATGCGATCACCCTTGAAGGTTGATACTGGCTGCCCGAGATATGTCCATTGCCAGCGACCATCTTCCGTTGGCGCTGTTGCCCAATTGCCTATTGAGCTGTTTTTCTCGGGCGCAATGATGGGATCCCAGTTCTCAGCAACGCACGCTTCGTCGCACGTAGTTAAACGGATCGTCTCCCAATCACCTAATAAGTAGTAAAGGGTCATGTGATCAGACGTAGCCATCACTGGGCCTATGTCGGTTTCCTGAAACGTAACCCATTCCGGAATGCCGGGCGCGTCTTGAAGAACCATGACCGTCCACCCACCATCTGCATCTAAGCCGTTGCGGTCATCGGCATTAAAGTCACCAGCATAAGTGAATAGCGGTTTCTGCTTATAAGTCCATTGGGGCAGACCATCTGCGCTCTGGGATATTGTCCAATCATCGCTAACCGGCCCAGCTAGCCACGGCGCTTCCACTGGCTTCCATTGTGTGAGGCAAACTCCCTCACACTCTGATTCTGGCCCAGTGTAAATGGTATGACCATTTAAAATGGAGAGTGTTTGCCCGAGGACTGTTGGTTTGATCATTACATTGGGTGGCGTTTCAATCGCTTCATATAGAACGTCCCATGACCCGGACGCTTTCTCACCGACCATCGTGCCTGGAACCGTATCTTTGACATACCGGTATACAGGCTCACCGCGATACGCCCATTGCAGGGAACCGTCTGGCCGAGCAATCAGCTCCCAATCACCTTGAGGTTTTGCGTCTTCGCTTGCAATTACAGGTGGCCAAGTGCTTGCACATTCGTCGACACAGGTGGACGTGCCTAGCTGCTCACTATCCCGTTTATAAGTATAGAGCGTGAGCCCATCAGCGGTTACGAAGAGTCGTCCACCTCCTAAATCTCTCGCACCAATTTCTGAAGGAAGCGGATCGTCTGCTGCTAATGCCAGCAGGGGCACGGACGCAAGTGCACCAATTAAACTAAGAAGCTTAGAGTGGGTCATAAATTAACTAGACTAAAATTTCAGAAATGGTCTTGGTGGTTTCCAGAGAACCGGTTCCCCAGCGCTCTACCGGTATGCCCATGACTTGCATGGCCGTCAGACCGATTCGCGTTATCGGGTCGCCATTTCCAGTGATATGCATACCGGTCTTGAGTCGACCGCCAGCTCTACCGATCATCATCACCGGAATGTTGTCAACAGAATGAACTCGGGAATTGCCGGTGTCTGAATTTGCGAAGATTAAGGTGTTATCGAGCAGAGTACCGTCGCCTTCACGAATATCCTTAAAGGCTTGGATGAAGGTCGCGAGTGCCATCATGCTTGTAACATGAAGCTCAGCAACTTCACGTTGATACCCTAGACTAGCATCGATTGGCTCTTCATGGGTCAGCGTATGATGAGTGAAAGACTCACCCCTGCGGCGCAACAGCGACAGCGCCTGCGAATACAGCATGTTAAATACGCGAGTCTGATTACAAGCCAGTGCCATGACCAGAATATCTGTCAATAATTTGTGATTGTTCTGCGCCACCTCAATCTCGATACCCAGAACCTCATCTTCTGGCGGCGGCGTCGGAATGCCGCAGGCTTCGGAGACATCAGGTTTTTCCATCTGAAGAGCAAGTTGATGCTCGAGTTGACGAATAGACGTGAAATATTCATCCATGCGAGCCCTGTCCGCTGCGCCTAGAGTGCGCAGGAAGTCTTTGCTTTCCTCGTGCACGGCGGACAGCACGCTGCTGCGCACCATAACGCTCGGCGCGGGTGTGAAATCAGCTTGATTGGGGTCTACAAATCCTGCTCCGAATACGCGCTGATAAAACGCCAGCGGTGATACGTCAGCAGCATTCCGACTGGTAGAGTTCCTAAAGGTATAACTGTCCCGCGCGCTCCCCGTACTTGAAAGATCAAGCGACCGGAAGCGGGAATCGCCGCCAATTTGATCGGCAATAATCACGTCTAATGTCGGCTGCGGCGTATCACCAAATGAGCGAGGCACAGTTCCTGTCTTCGCTGCGACCCATCCGGTAAAGTGTACCGCACTAGGACGACCATCAAGCGGCGTATTGAACGCATTGAAATAATTCAGGTCGTTGACGTACGGTGTCAACGGCTGGGTTTCCTCGAGAAATGTGATCTCAGATTTACCATCCATAGCGATACCGCGGCCTGGTGTATGTCCCAACCCCCAGAACCAAGAACCAAAACGCACCGGGATCGGCGCGCCCGAAGCTAACGCTGTGCCGTTCTCATTAAGGAAACAATCTAGGAAAGGCAGTCCTAGGGCAACGGCTGAGCCACCAACGGTACCCCGAAGGAAAGAGCGACGACTTACGGTCATAAGTTAGTCTCCTTGGCAGAGGCAGCGCGTGCGTCTGCGGTTGTCGTACCCAAGAAAGGCGGGGCAACGCGGTAGAAAGCATCGCTTAACACCATCTCTTGCAACAGGTCAGGAATCTTGTAGCCCGTTTGGGCAAATTTTTCTTCAAGATAAGCCATCCATTGCCGTTCCGCAGGCACAGGCGAACGGCCAGTACCATAAGCGTATAGCCGGTTGGTGACACAAGCCGGGGCAGATGGATTCTGGCGCAACGCCTCACCAAGGCCAACCGCGTCGGTGTACGAAATTCCGTCTAACTCACCTGTTGTGTCGATAACAACACCGTTCTCCATCGTTCGCAGTTGCCCCGCACCATCAAATGTTTCCATAGCCAGACCGATTGGATCCATCAACTTATGGCATCCGGCACAACTGGCTTCCTCGTTGTGAGCAGAGAGGCGTTGGCGGGCCGTGCGGTTGACTGCATTGGCATCGTCGTTGAAGTCAGAGAAGTCGACATCGCCTGGCGGCTCCGGAATCTTTTGACACAGCAGGTGCTCGCGCACGGCCTGCCCCCGCAATGTTGGCGAACTTTTTCCAGGATGGGAAAATAAAGCCTGAAAACTCAAATGGGTGTGTATGCCAGCCCATGCGCTACCTTCAGGAAACTCATATGGCAACCAGCCATCTGGGTTATCGACTGGGACACGATAAATTGGACCAAGAGCACCGCTGATGAAGGTTTTGCGGGAGGTGAATATATCCCTGTAATCCGTTTCTTCCTCAAGCAGCAAATGTGTCAAAGTCCGCAATGTTTGTTCTTTGGCATCCTCCGCCACATCAAGAATGAAAGCGGAATAGATAATCGGATCCTTTTCCAGGATGTCAAAGCGCTCAAATTCCAGCATATCCTCGAAGAATGCTGCCACCCCTTGCTCAACACGCGGAGAAGCCATCATCCGGTTGAATTGCTTTTCCAGGCCATCTTTCGTGTCCAAATCACCTGCGGCGGCGGCATCAAGCAGAGCCACATCAGGCGTCGTATTCCACAACAGAAAACTCAGTCGCGACGCTTTAGAATAGGCGTCAAGCTGGTAAAGACCGTCTTGATCTGGTTCAGCAATCTCGTTGACGTACAAAAACTTTGGCGACACCATCATACCGCTAAGGCCATAAGCTAGGCCTTGATAAAAATCGCCGAGCGCCTCAGCTCCAGAGCCTGAGAGGCTAGTGTAAAGGCTCTGCTCAGTATCCGAGAGCGGCCGTCGAAAGAGGAAACGACCGACCGAAGACACAAACTTTTCCGCACATGCATCATCGCGGGTGTTTTTGGAGACTGGCGCACAGGGCAACAGAACCGCACGATTTTTCTCATCGACCACTTGTAAGGAGATGGAACGGGCTAAAGCCTCGTAGCGCTCTAAAGCTGCCGGCGTGACCGTCGCGCTACTGGCACCCAATGCCAGCAGGCCATCAATCCGTTCCAATGGATCGAACCTACCAGCAACGATAATGTTGCCGCCAAATATGTCGCGAATAGTATTGCGATACTGTTGTTCGGTCAGGCGCCGAAGTTGTGGCTCACTGCCCTCGGTTAACGGTTCACTCTCGCCGCATGCGCTAAGCATAAGAGCTAGCGCGGATAAAAGGACCGCACTAATTGATCGGTTTAAATAAGTCATCATTGCTCTAAAATTCTACTCGTCACGCGCAGCAAGTTGTGTGGCGTGGGGTTCTGTTGTTATCTCTGACGTCTTAGAATCATCTTCCTCAGGGCGAACAATAAAAGCTGGGATTGCCTCTATAGTATAAGATGACGATAGCGCTGTGCACTCCCCGGTTTCGGGATCTGGGTATCCATCCGCAAGCTCATGGGCTGCCACATACATTGCCGGGCAACTGAACTGTCCAGTTACAGCCAGATAGCCGCCCTTGCGAAAGTAGCTCCAAAAATTCTCGACGTCGCGATAACCAGCAATAATACCCTTAGCCCGGTCTTCAATCGCTTCAAGATCCAATTCCATACGCATGTCGCGCAGATGAATCTCGGAATGAGCAAGATTGCCATAGTACGGCAGGAATGCCTCAATTGGATCCGTAGACAACACACCATCAACAATGCGGCCTTTGGCAGCATTACCGTAGCCCGGTATGTCATGAACTCGATAACTGGCGTATGCTAAAACATTACCCTGGGCGTCCTTCGGAAAAATGTCATTGGCACGGTACATCCGCACGGTAACATCGTCATCATTGCGTCTGTCGTCTACGTCGCTAACTTCAATGAGGATGATCCCCTGAGATGTATCTATGAGTTCGCCATTTGCGTTGGTTTCAACATATCCGCTATCGCGCCAGCCAAAGGTGCAGCCCAGTAGACGGTACATTTGATTGTCGATCCCGGGCTTTCCGTCCGGTGTTGTGAAGTTCTTGTGGCTGCATGTTTTTGGGGTTGCACCACCTTCTAGTAAACCATCCAGATTCATGCCGTAAGAAATATCGCCCTCGACAACCTTGTGTGGTGGGTCTTCAACGATGGTTGGGAAAGCGCAAACGTCTTCACCGTTGGGGCCACGCTTTGCGGACATGGCGCGGCGAGTGCCCGTGACGGGTTCGATCTCGCCTCCGTCGGTGAGTTCATCGCGTATCCCTGGCTCTAGGCTCTTCCACCAGATTTCATCATTGCCGATGGCCAAACCTCGAGGGCATTCCTCCATGTATTTTGTCTCGTAGACCGACGTGTAAAACGACACTACGACCAAACCAATGGTGCGTTCCGTGTCCACATCTGCAACAGTGGGCGTGGAAGAGCTTGCGCCAAGCGCTAGCGCTCCGATTGCTGATAACGTTTTTAATTTCATATCTTTTTTCATGACGTCCCAAATTTCTGCTCGCAAGCGGATTGCGCGGCTCACTCTCGCACAGATTCCGATTATTAGAAGCACATCATGCTTAAATGATTGGCGAATTCAAAACCCGTTTCGCAAGTATGGCCACCAGTCGCACTCTCGATGCCTTCATTTCAAGGCGATCATCCTTGAGGAACGCAGTCACCACCGAGCCTTTAGTCATCAGGCGAACATGTCAAGCTAAAATAGCTCAGTTTGCAGCCTATATTCAGTCAACACACCTGACCTCGCTGGACATTGAGAATACGTGTCGTCTATGTCCGTGACAGTTAATAACTCGCGATATCGTCCGGAGAGTTTTTCCATGGTTTTTAAGCGCCTTATCGCTTCAATCGCCCTGTTTGGTGCTCTGTTGCCTAATATTTCCAATGCGGCTCCTGATTATGCCGGCACAGAAGGACCTCCGATAAAATTCCGCACAACCCTGTCAGCTGATGAACAGAGTGCACCGACGGAAAGTCCAGGTTTGGGAGTAGCCGAATTCATCCTAGATCGACCGACTCAGCGGCTTGACTGGACTATTACCTATACCACTCTGACTTCAAGTGCGGTCGCCGCTCATATTCACGGGCCACAAACCCCCGGTGGTAATGCGGGCGTTCTCGTAGATTTGGCGCCGGACGGCATGACAAGCCCGTTGATAGGCTCCGTTATGCTGAATGACGGCGAACTTGAGTACCTGCTCACTGGACGCCTGTATGTGAATATCCACTCTGCGAAATACCCAGCTGGAGAGCTTAGAGGCCAAATTATGCGAGTACGTCCTGAGTAAGTCATTAAGGTCTTATATTTTCAGTGACGCATCGATGTTCGCACGGCGCGCACGGGAAGATAACAAAGTGGTTGTTACGCCAATAAAAGAGTACGAATAGTCTTTAATAAAACCTAGAAATTTAAAAGGGCTTGGCCGTCAATTTGGCGGAAGTAATAATATGATGTCACGGCAGAACCAGACAAAAACGCAGTTTCTTCCAGAGATAGCCTTATCGGCCTTTGTTCTGATTTGTCTAGCAGCGCCGGATGCGGGTGCTGCAGATACGCTGCACAACCGAACACTTGGCTTTGTGATCAAGGACTGGATGCCCGCAGTCTATGAAACCAAGTTTATGGACGAGTGTCCCGCTGGTTTAAACATTAGCAACGACGAAATTTGGTGGCGCAACCTGTCCAAGACTGAGCGCAGCGAGCTCACCCAAGATGGGTTAATCACTACTCTGGACCGCTGGTTCAACGCTGTGCGCCGCGGTCCCAACGGCGAAGACGTCTGTATCAATCCAGAAGTCATTACAGATGACCCGCCACTGCTGACTGTAGAAGGCCCAACCTCGTTTGGCGTTAACCTGGATGGTAATACGGACGGTAGCGCGACGCCCAAATCTTGCCGTCATGAAAACTTTACCAGCCCATCCGGCGCTCCCGGTATCGATAATCAGCTCTACCGACTGATCGGCTGCGTCTACGGTTTCCGCGACCAGGGCGTCATAGAAATCAACGCTAACGAGATGCGTCGCACCAGCGGCCTGGCGATGATTCTCATCGAAATCACAGATGTCGATGACGCCCGCAATGACGACGACGTTACGGTGACTTTTTATCGGTCAATAGATCAATTTCCCTTAGATAGTTCCGGCCAAGTACTGCCATTCTCTAGCTATCGTGTCGATTACAAGAACGACGGACCACGATACGGAGACAGTATAAAAGGCTCCATTGTTGACGGTGTCCTAGAGGCTGGCTCTGGGGACGTCCGTTTGCCTTATTACGGCAACTACAACTATTTGCATCCGGTGATCCGCGATATGCAGATTAAGCTAGAGATTGCGGAAGACGGCACCACTGCCAAAGGATCAGTTGCAGGATACTATGACCTTGAGCAGTACCTGTATCACACTGGCGGGCTTGGCCCGGTGATTTCTACCGGTAATTTCAGTTGTCCGGCGTTCTTTGAGGCGGCCAAAAAACTAGCCGACGGCTACCCCGACCCACAGACAGGAGAGTGCACCCACATTTCATCGGCTTTTGAGGTCGATGCCTATGCAGCATTTGTGGTGCACCCGGAACAGTCAAACGAAATGGAAACTGCCGAAAAGTGAGTCTGTTGCATAACAGGCGTTGCTAAGATTTCAGGGGATACATGTTGATATCTAAAATAAAACGTTATTTCTGCCAAACCGGGTCTGTTGTAGTTGCTGCGTTAGCTCTGTCCGCGTGCGGAGAGAGTGAGCCACTAACCAATGGCGCACCGGCTGACATGCGACGCTTGACCGTAGAGCAATACCAAAACGTAATCCACGACGTATTCGGTGAGCACATTGAGATCGCCAGCCGATTTGATCCACTGGTTCGCACCGATGGTCTGTTTGCTGTTGGTGCCAGCAACGCCTTGATCACGCCGTCTGGCTTTGAAAAATTTTACAACGTCGCGCGGTCCGTAGCGAGTCAGGTGGTGAACGACGATAACCGCCTTACACTTGTGCCCTGCACACCAGTTGATGCCTCAGGTGCAGATGAAGTTTGTAGCCGTCAGTTCTTTGCTGAGGCCGGTAGATATCTTTACCGCCGACCTTTGACCGAATCTGAAATGGAAACCGCCGTCTCATCCGCCAACCAGGTTGCGGATCAGTTCGGGGATTTCTACACGGGTATCGAATTTGGCCTAACCGGGCTGCTCATTACGCCCAGTTTTTTATACATTATCGATGAGACCGAACCTGATTCATCTTCGCCGAGCGGTTTGCGCCTAACCAGTTACGCAAAGGCGGCCCGCTTAAGCTTTCTTTTATGGAATTCGGCGCCGGACGAAATGCTACTGAAGGCAGCAGAATCAGGTGACTTGCATACGGAAAAAGGCTTGGAGCGTCAGGTCGAGCGTATGATGGAATCCCACTTCCTGACCCGAGGCGTAAGCGCTTTCTTCGAAGATTTTCTAGACTTAGAGAAATTTGAGACCCTCGAAAAAGACACCATCATTTACCCGGCTTACACCATCAAAACAGCGGAAAGCGCTAAAGAACAACTTCTGCATACTATCGTCGATCACACGGTTAATCGCGATGCGCCATACCCGGAAATCTTTACGACGCGGCATACCTTCTTGGATGCTCATCTTGGACGTGTTTATCAATTGCCTGTAACTCGGCCAGACGGCGGCTGGGAACCCTATGAATTTGCGGAAGATGACGTCCGCGCAGGCATTCTGAGTCAGATCGGCTTCCTTGCCTTATACTCCCATCCGGGGCGCAGCTCAGCAACGCTTCGCGGCAAAGCTGTGCGCGAATTGCTGCTGTGCCAGAAAGTGCCAGACCCACCTGGCGACGTAGACTTCTCCTTATTCAATGATCCCAACGCCCCTAGTCGCACAGCGCGAGATCGGCTTACGGCGCATTCAACAGTGCCATCCTGTGCAGGTTGCCACAAGTTAACTGACCCGATTGGCCTAGGCTTTGAACAATTTGATGGGATTGGTCAATTCCGAGTAGCCGAACAAGGTGCGATCATTGACGTCTCTGGCGATCTAGATGGGGATGAGTTCACCGATGCCAAGTCTTTAGCTCAGGCTATGCATGACAGCCCTTCGGTGCCAGCTTGTTTAACCAATCAGTTGTATTCCTATGCCGTTGGCCGTGCACCGGCTCGCGATGAAAGGGAGTTCGTCCGCTATTTAGAAACCGGTTTCGCCGAATCTGGATACAGCCTGCAAAATCTTCTTAGCGACATCGCCACCAGCGACGCCTTTTATGTGATTTCTCAGCCCAAGAACAAGGCGGAGGGTGAGCGGTCAGCTTCCCTTGACGTTTCGATCAAACAGGAGCGTGGTTCATGAGCATACTACTTCCCAGCAAACAATCTCGTCGGCAAGTTCTGCGCACTATGATGGGAGGCGGTGTCGTTTCCCTGACGCTGCCATTTCTCGATTGCTTTCTAAACACCAATGGCTCAGCCCTGGCCAGTGGTGCGCCGATGCCGACGCGCTTCGGCACTTGGTATTGGGGTATGGGCCACACACCTGATCGGGCCGTAAAAGCCAAGACGGCATCCGGCCCTGGTATAGAATTCCTCGAAGAAACCAAAGCGCTGATCCCACATAAGGATAAGTTGAACTACTTTGGTAACTTCAACATGCCTCTGGATGGCCGATCTAATTACACACACTTCTCTGGGTGGGTTGCCAATCGCACCGGCTCAGCACCCGAGGCCGGTGGCGACATCCCTGCGCCAACTTTGGATCTTTTGATCGCCGATGAAATCGGTAAGGGTACGAGATTCCGCACGCTCGACGTCAGCAGCGTAGGTATCGCGCGCGAGAACTACAGCGCTCGCAACACCTACAACCGGGCAGCCGCAGAGGTTGATCCAGTTGCCTTATTCGATCGCATTTACGGACCAGAGTTTGCCGACCCAAACAAGGCGGACTTCAAACCCGACCCAGACGTTCGGTTACGTAAAAGTGTGCTGTCATCTTTCACTGAAGAAACCAAGGATTACATGAAAACCTTGGGTGCCGCTGACAAACAAAGAATGGACCAATACTTTACCTCAATTCGTGAGATTGAAAATCAATTGGCCCTGCAATTGAAGAAGCCGGAACCGAACAAAGCTTGTGTTGTGCCCGAACGGCCAGGTGAACTGGGTCCTCAAGAAGTTGTTAGAGTCCGCGAAATGGATTCCGTCATCGAGACCCACAAAGTCATGACTAAAATTCTAGCTATGGCTGTGGCCTGCAACCAGACTAACGTGTTTAACATGGTGTTCACCGACAACTTTGCCAACGTGCGGCGGGTCGGCGAAACCTACACGCACCATCTATTGACCCACGAGGAGGCCATTGATGCCGACCGTGGCTATCAGCCTTTGACCTATTGGTTCAACGAGAAGTCTATGGAAGGTATGGCGACATTTATCGACATCATCGAAAGTATTCCGGAAGGCGATGGTACTTTGCTCGATAATTGTCTGATCTTCGCATCTTCTGAGACAAACTATGCTCGATTGCACACCATCGACGGTGTACCAGTATATCTTATTGGCGGTGCTGGCGGTCGTATGAAGCAGGGTATGTATCTGGCGGGTGGTGGCGACCCGATCACACGGGTTGGGCTAACGGCCATGCAAATCATGGGTGTACCGGTTGAGACCTGGGGGACGAAGTCTCTACAAACCTCCAAGACGATTTCAGAAATTTTAGTTTAGACTCATCGGAAGTAAAGATTGCCGTTGAGAGAAGATGTGGAAAGGCTCGATTAATGAAGATTCCTGCGCGGCTGTGCGCTTTTATGGTTCGGGCCGCTGCGCCGATCTTCTATCTTGCACTGGCACCAGCGATTGCCATGGCAGAAGTTCCTGCACCAAAAGCTCCAGACTCATTCATACTAGTAAAAAAAGGCCACGGCTGGATCATCACAAACACCGAGCAGATGACTCTATACACCTCTAAGAGAGATATACAGACCGGCAAATCAAGTTGTGTCGAAGACTGCGCGACAGCTTGGCCTCCTTACTTAGCTGCTGACACATCGAGAACGGGCGACGGATGGTCCGTGATCACCCGGGAAGATGGCAGCAAGCAGTGGGCATATAAAGATAAACCGCTTTACCGTTATAGTGTGGACCAAGGCCCTGGCGATACATACGGTGAAGGAATTGGCCTGCTCTGGGATATTTCCTTCATAGAAATTCCCAAGCCCCCAGGCATTCGCATCAATAGCACGCTTATCGGGTATGTTGCTGCGGATCAGCACCAGAAAACCTTGTACACCCCTAAAGGCGATTTAAATGCTGAGTCATTGTGTATAAAAAATGCCTGTTTTGAAGAATGGGACCCCGTGGTTGCCCCCAGTATAGCCCGTTCAATTGGTGACTGGTCAGTGATCACACGTGACGACGGCTTGAAGCAATGGGCATACCAAGGCCGGCCATTGTTCCGGTACTCTAATGACGTCTTAAACGGAGAATTTGCAGGGCATAACATTACCTTTGACGACCAAGGCAATGTTATGGAAGTTATGGTTCTTGAGCCACGGCCACCCTACCCAGATTGGGTTAGAGTCCAAGATACTGACGCTGGCGAAATGCTCGCCGACGAAAACTACAATACTATCTATACATGGGACCCTAGCCGCCTCTTCGCACGATTACGTAACACGATCCCAGAATGTGGTGCGGAATGCCTCGACGAAGAATGGGTGCCAAAGTATGCAAACGCTAATGATGTCGCCCCTGGCGGTAATTGGGCTATCCTGGAGTTGTCTGATGGTCGTAGGCAGTGGGCCTACAAAGGTCGGCACCTCTTCACCAACACGCGTGATAAGACTCAAGGTTCATTCCTGGGTTATCGTCACGGTGGCAATCGTGCAGTAAACGTAATTATGCATTCTGGAGACGCATTGCAGGGCACACTGCGGCAGCCGTGACCACCTGCTGAAGTCTTGAAGACGTTCATCTAAATGTGACAGTCCGTGATATTACCTTATAAATTACGCTGAGGTTTGCCATGAGAAAAAATGCGAAACTTAATCGACGTACCATCGTCAAACTTGGTGTTCAGATACCGTTTGCGCTATCGGCAGCCGGAATACTCAGCGCTTGCGACAACAGCGAAGAGATCGAGCTGTGCGCAGACCCCAACAGCTTGAGCTTTGGTGAAAACAGCATCCGTCAGGCTAACAAATATACGGAAGCATCGCCCGAGCCAGAAAAGAATTGCCTAAACTGTGCATTTTTCACGCCACAGCCTGCTGGGCCAGATGGAGAAGTGCCCAATTGTGGCGATTGCAGTATCTTCGAAGGTTTAGCAAGTAAGAACGGCTACTGCGAGTCCTGGAGCACCAAAGACACCGGACAGGGTTAACGCTGTTTGCCCACATCGGCTTCAGTCACCGGGCCACCGCGGTTGCCCCAATTCGACCTTAGATAACTGCTTAACAGTGCGATCTCATCATCATCCAGCTTATTTCCGAACGCATCCATGCTTTTCCATGCACCCGGTGGTGATGCCACAGGCACTTCAGCGCCGTAAATGATGACGTTTATCAGCGAGGCGGGATCTTCTGCCTGAACAACAGCACTCCCGGCTAATGGGGGACCTATACTTGGATCACCAAGGCCCGTCGGCAAATGACAGGTTCCGCAATGAATCGTGTAGACTAGCTCTCCCGCTCTAAAGTCACTATCGCTCATCTTATGCTCAGGCGACCGCACCGTTGGAGGCAAACTCTTAAGATAAATGGCCATGGCACGCACATCTCTATCACTGAGGCGGGATGTGCTCAGAGAGATGACTTCATTCATTGGGCCGAAAGAACCACCCATGCTTCCGTGGCCGGTCTTAAGATATGAAGCGATATCATCTTCTGACCAGGCGGCTAATCCGTCTGGTGCAGAGGTCAGGTTGACCGCCGACCAAGGTCGGATTTTATCGCCGTTAACTTTGTCGTTATACGTCCCTCCACTTAGCATTTGGTCTATTTTCAGACCACCCAACGCGTTGCGTGGCGTGTGGCACGTGCCACAGTGGCCGAGCCCTTGAACCAGATAAGCACCACGGTTCCATTCCTCCGATTGTGAATCATCGACCTCAAAACGCTCATTGTCTAAATACAAGGCATTCCAAATGCTTAGCAAGCTGCGCTGATTAAAGGGGAAGCCCATGTCATTATCAGGCGGCGTATAGGATGATGAAGCCGTTGACTTCAAGAAGGCATACAAGTCTGTTAAGTCTTCCTCCGAGACCTTAGTGAAGGATGGATACGGGAATGCTGGATAAAGGTTTGATCCGTCCGCGGACTTGCCCTCACGCATTGCTCGAATGAATTGAGATTCTGTCCACGCGCCAATACCCACAGCTTCGTCCGACGTAATGTTTGTCGAATAGATTACACCAAAGTCAGTGTGAAAAGTCACTCCGCCAGCGAAAGGGTCCCCACCGTCACGCGTATGACAAGCCATACAATTGCCAGCCGTTGCGAGGTACAATCCACGTTGAATCGGATCATCGCTATCAGCCATTGTCTCTATGGAGACGGACTCGGAATCCTGTGCAGACACAGGCGCTGTAAACGCAAGTGCAGTGAAAGCGGACAAAGCCCATAAAGAGAGTGAAAGAGATTTTGCAAACACACCGTTATTCATGCGGTATCCTTTAGTTCTGATTCTGTACTCATCTATCGACGGTTAACCTTAAAGCAAGCAATCGCTCTCCATTAAGACAACCACCTTTTGGTCGCAATATTTTTACCGGCTTTTTTGCTCTCCATGAGTCTAAATCAAATATGAAAATTGTGGCGACATTTGAGAGAGTACTTAGTTACGTGGACCAACGTCTACTTGCCCACGAATTTCGCCATATGGCCAGCGCTCAGTGGTGATGTTCACGTATGTCCACCCGGCAAGCAGGTATTGAACTTCTGCTTCAGTGACAACGGCAGACCCTTTTAATGGGCTGACAATTCCATTCGGCGCTAAATCAACAAACGGCAATCCGTTTGCACCCGGCTGTGCAGGTCCATGCAAGCTGGCGGCGATCGGGCGGGAGACCAAACCTGTGAAGCTAACGTTCCAAGTTAAAGTCAAAGTCGTCAGATCGAGTTCAAGATCAGCCGTTCCAACTGCATCACTTTCTGTCAGCCGCGTCTGATTCCACGCCGACAGGTCAGTATGAAACTCACGCGATGTCATTTGTGCGTGCGCTGGCAGGCCCGCGAAAAATGCGGCGGCCAGATTTATAAGTACAGCAGTTCGACGATTCATTTGACACCAGCTTGAGTGTTTGAAGCAGTTACATGAGCCATTGCCGTTTCCTTATTCTGAAAAGTTGCGCGGCTTACCCAAGCCACCGATAACAATTGAGCCGAACAATAAAATCACGATTGCCGCATACAAAGCTACTTCATAACTGCCAAAAATATCGAACGACATCCCAACCGCAAGAGGCCCTACCGCTGCTCCAAGATAAAAAACCGACAACTGACTTCCATAGATCTTACCGTACGCTTTCAATCCGAAAAAACGGCTAACCAGAAAGGCCACTAGATCAATTTCAGCTGCTGCGGATAAACCAAGTGTAATAACAGCAATTAAAAACACCCAAGAGGGTGCGCTATCGAGCGTTAGTAAAAAACAGCCTGCCGCTGTTGCCGAGAATAATAAGGCAGCCACTAATGGGGCTCTGAAGTGATCAATTAGGAATCCGACGGCAATGCGACCGAATAGGACAGCAAATCCTAAAACACCGGCAATCTTTGCTGCATCCATCGCAGACATATCTCTGTCAATCAAAAGAGGAATTAGATTGATCAACAATCCAGCAATAATTGCCGAAATAAAGAAGAAACCAATGGCGATCTTCCAAAACACAACGGTCTTATAACTTTCTTGAAACGTGAGTCCGGCATGTCCACTTTGATGAACTGTTGTCGAGGCTTGTACAGCTGCGTTATCTGATTGTTTTGCTTGAGCAACAGACGGAGCATGGTCATTAAATAGCAAAGCAATCAGTGGCAGTGCAATTACCAGAATTATTGCGCTGATACCCAAATATCCTGCTTGCCAGCCAAAACTCTCAATCAACGCGGTCGCGACACCTGGTCCAACAATACCCGCCAAACCAGAACCCGCGAGTGCTAGACCTAGCGCCAAGCCACGCCCCTTATCGAACCAAAGGTTAACTGCGCGCGTCCAAACGACGGGTGTGGTTCCACCGCCAACGATCGACATCAGTAGCCACATGGCATAAAAGAATGCGATCCCTCCACCCAGCTGCGTTAGTGATGCATATCCAATGCACAAGCAAGCCATTGAAATCAAACCCACTCGCTTTGCGCCGTATCGATCAACAATCGTGCCAACTATTGGTGCGGTGAAGACCGTACCCAACAGGAGAAAGCTTGCCGCGGTCGAGACTTCACCCCGGGTCCAACCGAAGGCATCCACGAGTGGAATGACAAACACGCCAAACGTATAAAAAGCGAAGCCGCTTAAGCCGAACCCATTCCCGATCGAACATGCGAGTAACGTTCGCCAGCCGCGTTGGAACTCTTGTGTTGTAGATAGCATTGTGGATATTCCCCCTCAAAACCCCAAACCCTTGCGGCAAGGGATCATTGTCACGAAACTGGCACGCTGACAGCTTTTCGATATATTTGTCCACATTGTGAGCATTGTTAATGCTTTCATTTTCGTATTGAAAGGTTGCAGATGTGGCGGGCTGAATATTCGTATGGCGAACCAAACCGGCCTATCCTGCCTCATTGAGAATGAAGATCGCGTATTATTCGGAGATGATACACCCTACTGCTTCTCAAATAACGTGCTCCATCTTCAAAAAAGAAAACTGATTGAGCTAAGATTAATGTTTAAGGATGAACGATAGAAATGACTGATGCACGAGCGTGGCGACGAAAATTTGGTGTCATGGGGCCGTCGACCAACACCATAGTCCAACCTGATTTTGATGACCTTCGCGTTCCAGGTGTCACAAATCACTACAGCAGAATTTTGGTCAAAGACGGAACCATTGAGAGTGATGAGCAATTCATGGCGTTGACGCGAGGGATCGCAGACAACGTAATCGACGCCGTGAGGAGCGTGATGACCTGTGCACCTGACTATCTTGTTATGGGAATGTCAGCTGTCACTTTTTACGGGGGTGCGAAAGGCGCAGATGAATTTTTAGATCGCATCGAATCCGAATCTAAAATTAAAGCGTCAATTGGATCACATTCCTGCATTGCCGCATTAAAGGCATACGGTGGTATCAAACGTATTTCATTTGTATCGCCCTACTACCCATCAGCCAATGCGGAAGTTAAACAATTTTTCGCCGACCACGGTTTTGAGACTGTTCGAGAAACATGTCTGCAGTGTCCAAGTGCCATCGCCATTTCTGAAGTGCAAGAAGATCAATTGGTTGATGTTTTACAAGAACTTGATGGACCCGACGTTGACGCAATTGTTCAAGTCGGCACGAACATGAGCATGATGCGATTGGCAGGGTTTGCTGAAACTTGGCTGAGAAAGCCTGTGATTTCCATCAATGCTGCGACATACTGGCATGCGCTGCGCGCAAACGGCATCGCTGACAAAGTGCAGGGCTTTGGAAGGCTGCTCGAGGACTTTTAGTAATTTCCTGACGTGATCTCCGACACTATTTAAACTCGTAGTCTACAGTGCCATCGAACGTCACGTTGAGGGTAATAACGGGCACACGACTAGGCGCGAAAGCAGAATGGTGTAACGCACGCCCATCTACGTAGATACCATCACCGGTAGCAAGACGGCAGGTCGTTCCGTCCTGCTGCGTAATTTCTGCATGACCTTGCATGCACCAGACGATGCGTGGACTATTGGTCAAATGCATTTCGGTTGGCCCACCCGGAAATGGCTCTCCAGGCTGGCTGATGGCAATTCCCCAGTATTTTGCATCTTGTTTTTCTGAAATCCACTCGGTGTCACTCACCTGGATAAGCGGAACCTCGGTTTCGATTGTGATGGACCGGTCATTTTTATCCATCTCCATTGCACAAAGCTTCATGGTGGGACTCCCTTTTATTCCTGTCGGTACCCGGTGCCAGACACTGTGTCCGAAGACCGCTGCAAGTTATAGCGAGGCTGAGAGGGATTAAACGGCATATCGGTCGCGATAAATTCAGAATCTTCCAAAATTTCCCAGTAACCGCTCTTGGCAGCTTCCTCGCGAATCGCATCGCCAGCCTTAACCATATAATCGATACCGTCTTCCGTACGCTTCATACGCCCTTTGTTGATGTAAATGAGGATATCGCGCCCATTAGTTGCCGGAGTGGTGCGACCTCCAGCCTCAAGCACTGCCCGACGGAATGAGTTTCCGTCGCCAACATAGCGTTTAACTGTAAATTTAGCCGCACCATCGGGTGCACTTAGAATTGCATCGTGATCAGTCGCTGTTGTCGGAGCGTCGCCATCCATCCATTGAGCGATGGCCATAACATTGAGTCCTTCACTCCGAACGACTTTTGCCTCGGGTGCTTCACTGTTATTTGCAACAATGTAAGTCAGAATCACCGTTTCACCGTCTGGATTTGGGTTGCGCAAAATACCCGACGGGAGAAACACAGCATCCCCAGCATTGACCGTCACAGGCTTGCCTGCCACCCCAACCGTGGCGGAACCTTTAAGCATATAGAGTTGTGTCTCAAATGTGATTTGATGAATGACGGGCCCGGAATCCCATTTCAGCACACGGAGCGAGCCCATCGGGAAATTGAATTCCTGAGCCGAATAATGGCTCGCACCATCGGGTGCCGTTGTGACGGCGTCCCCTTCGGCGGTGAACACCCGGTCATATACTGGCCCATCCGCTTTCGGCACCGGAAGGTTCCATTCAGCAGCCTTATATATAGGCGCATTAGCCGACGGGATATGAATTAGGCGTGCATCCTGAGCCGAAGCCGAAGATATTGCCAGCTCTGCAAGCATCATAAGCGAAGCGATAATTGGGGTTCTCATACGACGAAGTCTCCCAGGTTATCCATAGCGATGATCAGAACTTGGCAATGATCATGACCGAGTATGCGAGTACAATGACCCTGACCCGACGTATCTTGTAAAAGAATCATGTCACCGCGTGACAAATAGCGTTTCTCACCGTTGCTCACGGTTAGCTCCATTCGCCCAGACATGACAGAGACAAACTGAATGTCATCAACGGTTTTAAAGTCGACGTAATGGCCTGGCAGATACTTAGCGGCTTGCCAGTGCTTAACTCCCTGGCTGGCAGCACCAACGCGTCGCTCATTCCCGGATTGGGGAAGATCAACTTCGCCTAAACAACTATGGCCGTGATCATCTACGTAAATGCTGGGAAACAGCATACTTTAGCGCCCCCTATTTCTATAAACCGGCATGAAATCTTAAGAATGATCTTCAACGTTCTCAGATGCTGACGAAGATTAGAAGCAGCGTTTCCCTTTGGTTCGGCTGGCGAATAGTGACCGCCCATGGATTTGGATCGAAACTGGAACTGTTTCCGAGACTTGAGCTTTTCTGTTTAATCAACATAGTCCACAATGAATTCTATAAAACTGCCTGAATTTTGGAGAAGTTGAGCCATGCGATTAGTGACCTTACTTGCTGTTTCGACCGCCGCTCTTGTGCCCGCTCCTTCCAGTTTGGCTAGGGCACAAACGTCTGAGCAACTGACAACCGTCGAAATCGTCGTCCCCGGTTCCGTAATTCAGGCGATTGAGGGAATAGACATCGGACCCGATGGAATGATTTATGGGACGAGCATTCATGCCCAAGCTGTCTATCGTATCGATCCCAATACTGGTTTCGTAACAGTCGCTGTCCCCTCACCTTATGGTGAGTCTGATGATGTCGCGGTTGGCCCGAAAGGGACACCTGTAGAAGGGGTTCTCGCCTGGACAGCGCAAACCACTGGCGAAATTCGTATTCAACGCCCTGGTGGCATGCCGGAAGTTCTCATGTCCGACGTTCCCCGTGTCAATCCTATTGCCTTCAATAAAGAGGGGCGACTATTCACCGCTCAATCTGGCGCAGGTGAAAATGCCCTATGGGAATTGGATGTGATCGGTAATAAGCCACCAAGGTTGGTCGCGAAAAATAAGGGGCGGCTTAACGGTTTCGGTTTTGGTCCAGACGGTAGGCTCTACGCTCCTCATTTCGGCACAAATGAACTGTTCGCAATCGACGTCGACACAGGGGAATTTGAGGTCATAGCGAAAGGTGTGGGAACAACGGCCGCCACAAAAACAGATGCGAATGGAGATGTCTGGAATGTTGACTATGTGACAGGTGACTTATGGGTGACAGATATGAAGTCGGGCGAATCTCGAATCTTCGCCAACTTCCCGCCCCCCCTTGACAATCTAACATTCGATAAGAATGGCGTAATTTACATGGCTGACCTCGCAGTTAGCGGCATAACGGCCTTCGATCCTAAAACGAGAGAAAGTTGGGTCGTGACTGCTGGATCGTTCACCGTGCCGCTCGGTATGGCGCTGACAACTCTGAACGGCGAAGAATCAATTTTGATCACCGATCCATTCGGCTATCGCTTCCTTAATCCGCAGACTGCAAAGATTACCCGTGAACCAGAAATGTGGAGCGTGGGTGGGTCATCCGCTGCGGCCGCTAATGAAGACTTCATTGTCACGACGTACGCAAATTTTAATGCCGTTAGAAAGATAAATCGTCAGACCAATGAGGTCACGTTTTTGTCTCGGGAGGTCAACGCTCCCCGCGGCGTTGTGTTAACTAGCAATGGTGATGCAATCATTGCCGATGCATCAAGCGGGAAACTTCTGCGTCTTGTAGGAGATAGATTTGAAGACGTGGCTACGGGACTAAACGAACCCGTTGGAGTCCTGTTGGAAAATGACGGTTCGGTTCTCGTGACAGAGATCGGGTCCGGCACCGTGAGTCGTATTGATTTGGCGTCCGGCCAACGCACGGCGCTAATACAAGGCTTGATTAGCCCTCGCGGTCTAGCTGCGTTACCGGATGGACGCATTGTCGTTGTCGAGCCCGCTAGAGGTGAAGTAATCGCAATAGACCTTTCAACAGACGAACGCTCTGTATTGGCGCACGGACTACCGATCTCTCTGGATAAACATCACTTACCCGCAAATACTCCGCTCGGAATTACCGTCAATCGTTCAGGAGCCATTTTTGTCAGTTGCGGCGGCGACAATAGCATCGTCAAGATCACCCTCAAGCAATAGCTAAGTTTGAATGCCAACGCATTGGACATCGTCATCCGTGGATAGCTCCGTTTCTGCAAAAGTTTTTTGAATGTGTAGTGATCGTTGCGGGATGCGGTTATCTATTCGGCCTGTTGACGCAACTATGGTGACATCTGATTCTGATGAAGTCCGCCTGCGGAGTCTCAATCAGAGAATCGAGTTTTAAACTCTGACCGTATCATTCAAGTGGAGGGAAATACTGGTTCTACCATGCCGCTTTCCCAGGCAGGGTATTTTTCCATCACGCGCAAAAATCGATCCGACTCAAGAATATTTTGCAGCCAGTTTTGGACCCTAGACAAATCAAGCGCGTTGAACCATTCACGGTCATTATTGGCAAACTGGCGAATGAACGGCGAGATTGCTGCATCAGAAAATGTAAAGTTACTGCCGCACAGATAATCGGTTTTCAACAGCCGCTCGTTGAGTTTTTTCAGAAATACCAAACCCTGTGCGCGATAAAAAAGTGGGTCTGGGGTTTCATAGCGCGTCGGGTATTTATACCGGTCCAGAGCCTCCTTAAACGGTCCGTCGTTTTCGGCAATCAGGGCATAAATATCATTAGGATCATTATGCAGAGGCGCAAGCCATCCCTCCGGATCGCTACAGTCGAGCGCCCACCGCATAATTTCAAGACTTTCCTCGATAACCCGATTATCGGGCAACACCATTACTGGCACGGTACCCTTCGGAGAAACCGCTACCATTTCAGGTGATTTGTTGCGCAAGACGACCTCACGCAACGCACATGCCTGGCCGCTCGCAGCAATCGCCATACGCGCCCGCATCGCATAAGGGCAACGCCGAAAGGAATACAGAATAGGCAGTTCGCCTAGCATTCTGCTGACTCTAGCCATCAACAGCAGTTGATTCTTTCACAGCCTTGAAAGTCGCACCCACGTGCATCTCGCCTCGTTCCTGAGCCAGCTTGATTTGAGCCTGCCGGGTTGCATAGCGTTCGCGTTGACTATCGGTACGTTGGTCGATACACCGGTCACATGACACGCCGGCAACAAAGTGCGAGGACGAGCGCCCGGCGGCACTAACCGGCCATCGGCATGCGTGGCAAAGTTCATATTCGCCAAGCTCCAGGTCATGCTTCACAGACACCCGATAATCAAAGACGAAGCAGTCACCACGCCAAGTACTTTCTGCTTCGGGAACATTCTCTAAATACTTTAAGATACCCCCTTTTAGGTGGAAAACATCCTCAATGCCACGCTCTTTCAAGAATGACGTTGCCTTCTCGCAGCGGATACCACCTGTGCAGAACATCGCAATCTTTTTATGCTCGAATTCAGCATGATGCTCTTCGAGCCATTTCGGAAGATCACTGAAACTCGTCGTCCCTGGATTGATCGCACCCTCAAATGTGCCCATCTCTACTTCGAAGTTGTTGCGCGTATCGATGACAATGGTGTTCGGATCAGCAATGAGGTTATTCCAATCTTCAGGCGCAACATAAGTGCCGACGTTTGCCAACGGATCGACACCGGGCACTTTCATGGCGACGATTTCTTTCTTCAAGCGGACCTTGAGACGATAAAATGGCATACTCTCAGCATGAGATTCCTTATGCTCTAGATGCATAGAATTTGGCAATCCGCGCAAAATCTCTAACGCAGAGTCTATTGCCCTTCGCGAACCAGCAAGCGTCCCATTAACACCCTCAGGTGCCAATAAGACCGTTCCTTTCAGATCATGCGCTGAGAGTTGCACCAGCAAAGTCTCACGCAATGCTGCCGGATCTTCGAAGGGGGTGAAATGATAAAATGCTGCCACTACGATATCTGTCATAGAATCTAATATATGTGACAAACTCGCAAGATAAAATGCCGTCTTAGATTTATTAGTCTGATGCGGTAAAATTAAGACTTAAAATCCATGCATCCAAGGCTCAACCGTCTCATCCTGATGATGGCACATACGGCCAACCACCCACAAACCTAGAGACAATTTTATCGCCTCTCCTGCATTGCCTAATACGTTAAAGCCGACATGCCTTAGTTGCGCTGATTACACCATTAATACTTCTCATGTTCTAAACAGGAGACGTTCATGCTCTGCATGTAGGCGTCTCCGAAAATAAATGCAAACGAGGTTTCAGCCGCGTCCCGCCCCATGCCAATACGGACAAATTGGTTCACATCAACTTTCTGTGTTGGATCCAGAAGATGCCAGCCATCAGCGACCCATACTTCAAGTAGTGCATGAAAATCGGGTGGATCAAGGCCAACCGCGTATCCGCTCACAAACCTGGCAGGTATTGCAACGGCGCGGCAAAAGGAAATTGCAAGGTGGGTAAAATCCCGGCAAACACCCGCGCGTGACCTGAACGTATCAAAGGCAGTGGTCATAGATCCCGTGCTACCGAGAACATAGTGAATGTTATTATGAACCCATTCACATATAGCTTCCACCTGCGACAGACCTCGCGGAAACCTCGAAAACTCTTGCTGAGCAAATATCTGGAGTTGTTCCGACTGACAATAACGACTGGGAAACAGGTAGGTCAACATATCGAGAGGCAGACTGCTCGGCAACGCCGCCAATTGATAGTTTGATGGATTTTGGGGCTGTGGAGTCGTCATAACATTAGCGTCGAACTGCACGCTCAATGATGTTTGTCCCTGGCAACACAGACGATGGTAACGATTGCCATGCACTTGCTCAACGTATTCATCCATTGGAATATTAGGAGCAACCGATATATTCTCGGTACCGATGTACTGTGTAGAACAACGCGCAGGTGCCACATTAAAAATGAAGGTCGTCTCATCGCGAACCTCATAGTCGAGCCTACACCCCACTAGAAACGATCTCCGTTCGACCTGGTCTCCGTCTCCTACTAAGTTTGACATTTGACCCTTTGTGCATAATGCATTTGGCGAATTCCAGCTCATCTCAAGCGCAGCGAGAACTCTTGGGCCTGCCCAACCAAATACCCGATCAGTTTATTCTGGAATTTCAAACTGTGCAGCAGGCAAACGGCTTCAGCCCTTCAGAAGACCTTATCAGCTCAACTTCTGCGCTACAAAATATGTATTAGTTGCACTGATCCTCAGCTTTAAGGAAATGAACTCCAGAGCTAAGGTGTTGTGTGGTTTATGGGTCATTTTTTGAGCAAGGTGTCCCAAAAGCTGTATTTTTCTCTGTAAATTTCGAGTTTAACAGGACAATGACATGATTAACTCGCCGGTGACTGCGGACAGTGCCAACTGCTCTAGAGCAATCCGTCATAGATTCTTTACTCTATTGTGCAATTTTAGATATTTATTTTTAGAATATAACTTCTTGTTGTGCAAAAAACTCTTCTGGCAGTGCCATTGATTCCATTGACGTTGAGTATTACCCACGCATAATTTAAACAGCGTAAAAAAAGTTAGTTCTTGGGGGAAAATTCTTTGGCGAAACGCCTTAAAGTTGCGATCGTCGGGTCTGGACCCGCTGGTCTGAGTGCTGCCGCGCACGCCGCCAAGATTGGCATGAGTCACGTCTTGCTGGAACGTGCAGATCATGCCTCGGATACGATATACAAATACCAAAAGGGCAAGTTTGTCATGGCTACGCCGGACATATTGCCGTTGCGTTCAGACTTATCCTTCCGCGCCGGTCTGCGGGAAGACATTCTTGCCAAGTGGGATGAGGGCCTCGACTTCTATGGAACCAAAATCCGTTACAATTCTGATGTTGTAAAAATTGAACGTACGTCTGATCATTTTAAGGTAACAGTTGCCGACGGCAGCGTTGTTGAAGCAGAAAACGTTATTCTGTCTATCGGTTTGCAGGGCAATATCAACACCTTGCGCTGCGAGGGTGGCGACCTCCCCCTTGTGCAGTACCAATTAGACGATCCGGACGAATATCAAGACGAAACGATTGTTGTTGTCGGCGCTGGCGATGCCGCAATTGAAAACGCGGTCGCCCTCGCCAAGCAAAATACCGTTTTCATCGTAAATCGGCGGGCTGAATTTGCGCGCGCAAAACAAGGTAACCTAACACTTATTAATGGCGCCATCGATAAAGGCCAGTTGCAATGTTATTTTGAATCAAACCCGGTCCGTGTTGAACCGGACGGTATCGTGCTTGAGACACCGGACGGCGAGTTAACTGTTAAATGTAATCGTATTATTGCACGTCTGGGTGCATCACCGCCGCGCAGGTTTGTCGAGGCTTGCGGTGTGGAGTTTCCGAGTGACGATCCCAAGGTTTTGCCGGAAGTCAGCCCAACCTACGAGTCAAATGTCCCCGGACTTTATATTGTCGGCGCCCTTGCCGGATACCCGCTGATTAAACAGGCGATGAATCAAGGCTATGAGGTTACCGCCTATATTAATGGCGAGGACATACCTCCGGCTGACGAACCTTTGCTAATCGAAAAGTTTTCCGTCATGGGAGACGTCGAAGTCGATGACGTGCTCTCGGCAATCCGCAAGACTATCCCCGTTTTCTCTGAGCTCAACACGTTGCTGCTGCGGGAAACCATGCTGGAATCACAAATTCATGCTTTCAAAGCGGGGGAAACCATTTTTGAACGCAATGACTATTCTAGCACATTCTACACTGTCTTCACCGGCCAAGTCGGCATTCAAATCAATCAAAACGATCCCAGCCAAGTTGTTAAACTGCGCGAAGGCGAGTTCTTCGGTGAAATGGGATTGATCTCGGGCCGGCGGCGAACAGCAACTGTTGTCGCGGTAACGGATTGTGTTGTCTTCGAAACGCCAAGACGCACAATGCTGAAACTGATTCAATCCGTGCAGAGCGTGAAGCGGGCGCTGGACAAGACCTCAATTCTAAGACAGATCCAGATGCATATGACCCCCGGTGTTCCGGCAAGTGACCTGGAAGAACTGGTGGAAACCGCTGAAATCCAGAACTTTAAGGCGGGTGAAACCATATTCGCTCAAGGCGAAATTGGTAATCATATGCATTTGATCCGGTCTGGCTCTTGCACGGTTTCAAGCCGTATCGGCGGACGCGACATCGTGCTGAGTTATGTGCCGTCAGGCAACTATATTGGCGAAATGGCGCTGCTCTCTGATATGCCCCGCTCGGCCACAGTTCGCGCCGCCAACAATACAGAAACCATTTGTTTGTCAGGCGATGCCTTTAACAAGGTGATGAATGACAACATTGCGATACGCAGCAGTATTGAAGCTAAATTCCGGACACGCCTTCGCCAAAATGAACAGATGGAATCGCGCCCGGAAGCAGGCAACATCATTCAGTTTCTAATTGAACAGGGTGTTGGCGAAGCCACTGACGTTTTACTTATTGACGAGACTCTGTGCGTCCATTGTGACAACTGCGAAAAGGCCTGCGCCGAAACCCACGGCGGCTTATCACGGTTAGACCGCGAGGCCGGCCCTTCATTTGCGTCCATTCACGTCCCAACATCATGCCGCCACTGCCAGCACCCTCACTGCATGTCAGACTGCCCGCCCGATGCCATTCACCGCGCACCGGACGGTGAAGTTTATATTGACGACAGCTGCATCGGCTGCGGCAACTGCGAGAGCGCTTGCCCTTATGGCGTTATTCAGCTCGCCTCTCCGCCGGAGGCGAAATCTAACTTATTCTCATGGCTAATGTTTGGCCGCGGACCAGCTCCCGGGGATGCTGTATCGTTTGAACAGGAGCAACCGGCTTCCAACAGCGATGAGACCGCCCCGGCGACAAAACGTATCGCAAAAAAAGCCGTAAAATGTGACATGTGTAAGGACTTAGCTGGCGGTGCCGCGTGCGTGAATGCCTGCCCCACAGGCGCGGCAGCCCGGGTGAGCCCGGAAAAATTCATGAACCTTGCGACTTTGAATCGATAAGGGATCACCCGCATATGCACGAGTCCCTCCTTATTTATCGAAACCTTCGCTACTTAAAAGCATCGCTTCTGCTCGTGATCATCACGGGCGGGCTATACGTTCTGCATACGCCGATCGGGAGTCCAAACGGAGGAACCTGGCTGGGCTACACCCTTGGCGTTATTGCGGCAGGAATTATGATATGGCTCGCCTGGTATGGTGTTCGCAGACGGGCGTATGGCAAAGGCGCAATTCGCATGGAAGATTGGGCCTCGGCCCACATCTACTTAGGCTTAGCCCTGGTCGTTGTTTCCACATTCCATAGCGGCTTTCAGTTTGGGCTTAACATCCACACCCTGCTCTACTTCTTAATGCTTATCGTCGTCTTGAGTGGCGGTGTTGGTTTGTATTTCTATATGCGCTTCCCGCGTTTACTGTCTGAGAACAGGCGCGGACTCACCACCGAAATGATGCTAAGCCAAATTGCTGAATTGGACCGTGAACTCAACAGCATCGCTTTAAAGGTCGAGGACCAAACTGGACAGGCAGCAATTAATGCCGTGCAAAATACGGTCATCGGTGGAAACCTGTTACAACAGCTCTCATTAAATCATCCCAACTGCGCAACACGCCGCGCAAGAAAACTCATTGAACAGTCTGATAAGTCTTCCGACGAAGCAACGCGACGCAAGCTACTAACCCGGCTGACCAAAAAGGAAGGTCTTTTGCGCCGTATTCGCCAAGATATCCGGCTTCGTTGTCTTTTGCAGATATGGCTTTACGTTCACGTCCCCTTCACATTTGCAACCCTAGCGGCACTGATCGCCCATGTGGTTGTCGTTTTTTATTACTGGTAACGCTCTCGTGAAGACTCTTATCAAACATGTTACGAGAAGAAACCGCGGTGATGTTGCCGTTCGGGAGGAATGGATTGAGTGTGAGTCCATTCTGTTTGGACGCAGCACAGCATGCGACGTTCAACTTGTGGACCCGCGTGTTCTTCTTGAGCATGCCCGCATTACGGTGCGGTCTGAAGCGGTTTATATAGAGGCCCTCAATAGCGGCCCCTTATCAATCAATGACAACCTCGTTGAAATTGCCAAGATTACCGAACTTGATGACATCAATATCGGGCCATTTAAGGTCACCGTTGAGCCGAAAAAAAACGACACCGATATAACTGTCTCTGTTGAGCTTATTAGCCAACTCGGGGACGAACTAGAGAACCTGAAAGCGACAGCAAAAACTGAGATTGAGTCCGTTGGCTTTACCAAAAGAACATGGTCTTGGGCGGCATTCGTTACAGTACTGGTCGCACTTCTGATCGGTCCTATGGTCACGTCTTGGTTTATGCCCGAAGCTGTTGTGAATGTTGAGCAAGCCAGCACCTATGATGCGGCGGTACGACCCACAGCATTCTGGACCAGCGGATCAATCTCGGGCGCGCATAAGTTTTTTGGCGAAAGTTGTGATGTCTGCCATGAGAAGCCTTTTGTTCCGGTTCAAGACACAGCCTGTGTGGCGTGCCATCAGGCCATAGAACATCATACCAACCCTATTCTTTTTCCAACTGCATCGTTTGAAAACGACAAATGTCAGAGTTGCCACAAAGAGCATCAAGGTAATCAAACTGTTGCCCGCAATGATCAAGGCTTTTGCGTGGACTGCCATGCCAACCTTACCGAACAAGAAACCTCTACCACACTAAGAAACGTTCGGGATTTCGGTACCGATCATCCGGAATTCAAGCCCACGGTGATTATCGATGCCGCGTTTCATGTGATGTCAAGCGAGAGAGCCATTGGCGCCTCTGAACCACCACTGGAAAATTCAGGCCTAAAGTTTTCACATGCAGACCACCTTAGAGAGGCCGGCGTCCAACATCCAAAACGAGGTATTATCGACTTAGGGTGCCGGGACTGCCATGTATCGGACGAAGGCAACGTGTCCATGCTGCCCATCAGTTTTGATCGTCATTGCCATCAATGCCATACCTTGAGCTTTGACGTTCAATTGCAGGGCCGCGAATTAATTCACGGCCAGCCAGAAGAATTATTCATGCAAGTCTCTGACATTTATAATGCCGCAGCACTGCGCGGCGGGTACGAGGAACCTGACGCACCAATCATCATCAGGCGTCTACCGGGCAGCCCTTTAAAAGACGAAGACCGCGCCGCAGCGCGGAATTGGGCTGATGAAAAATCAGCAGAAATTCTGAATGGCCGCTTTGGCAAGGGACAGTGCAGCGAGTGCCATGAAATTGTCGAGAACACATCAACGGAGATATGGACGGTAGAACCGGTCTACATCACTGAACAATGGTACCCGAAGGCTAATTTTGACCATGGCAGCCACAGCGATGTTGGGTGTCGCACCTGCCATGACGTAGAGTCATCAACAACTTCATCTGACGTTCTCATGCCCGCTATTGAGACATGCCAAAGCTGTCATGGCGGTGAAATTGCTTCAAACCGTGTTCCTTCAACCTGTGTGACCTGCCACGATTTTCACACCCATGGTATGCCGCCCCTAAAACCCCTGCAGAGCACCGCAAGCCAAGGGTGGGATGGTCACGCTCCCACACGGCGAAGCAATATCCAAACACTTATTGGTGCGTCGCGCTGATGGGCCGCCTAGTTTACATCCTATGCGTTAGCCTGATATGCACGCAGGTTGCACATGCAGAGAACTTAACACTGTCATATGATGGTACTTTTCTGGGCCGTGTAAAAGCGACGGAAACAGATTCGCCGCTTCAAATTACGATCAACCTTAAAGAAGATTTGCCCGTATCAACCCATGTCATGGCGCGGTTTCAGAACAATACACCCTACCACCGCTTGGCGGGCGGAGCGTGGCATTCCTGGAGTGAGACCAGGTCCGATCTTGTTGATGCGGGTTTTGTTGCAAGCGATGACGGCACACTGACGTTTAAGATTATTGATGAGGCCGTGTCTTTAAGCTTTTTCCCGGTCGTGTTCACAATCGCATACACATTAGAGAACGGGCGTCTGAAGTCCGGTTATATGGTGATTGATCAATGATCCTTCGGTTTATACAAGCCACCTCTTTTGCAGCTTCCTTATTCTCGAGCAGCCTCGCCTTCGGCCAGTTCTTGACGCAAACAGACGTTGATCAAATTATATCTCAAGCCGTGGCTGAGGCGTCGGCCCACATCGCCGATGATGCAGTGATTGCAGTCGTTGACCGCGTGGGTAACGTACTTGGTGTCTACGCCATGGACCCAGCAGCCATGCCGGAAACCACTATTTCCTCAGGACGCGGCATCCCATCAGGTAACGGCCTCGAGGGGTTAACGCTGCCGATCACGCCATTAGCTGCCATCTCTAAGGCCATTACTGGCGCTTACCTGTCGTCATCAGGCAACGCTTTCACCACACGCACAGCCAGCCAGATTGTCCAAGAAAACTTCAATCCGGGAGAACGTGGGCAGCCGGGCGGCCCTTTATTTGGCGTCCAGTTCAGTCAACTGCCCTGCTCTGACATGATGCGCTTTGGTGAGACGTTAGGAGGTGGGCCGCGACGTTCACCACTCGGCTTATCTGCAGACCCCGGGGGCCTGCCGCTGTATAAAAATGGCCGGGTTGTCGGAGGTGTCGGCGTACTTGCGGACGGTCTGTACGGCCTTGATCTATCCGTTGGTGACTTTGACCGCGATCTTGATGAAATGATTGCAATAGCAGCTCAACAAGGTTTCGAGCCGCCGGAAGATATCAAAGGCCACCGAATTACCGTTGAAGGCAAACTGTTCCGTTATGCAGATATAGATTCCCGCTTCTTAAGAGCCAAAGGGTCAACAGCAACTTTAGACCCGGCAAATTATATCGCTGTTGCAGGATACACCCCGCCCGGTCGCCGGGCTGGCCTTGAATATGGGGCAGACGCGTCAGGCATTACGTTAAGCAGCGGCATCGTCGTTCCAGGCTCAGACGTTTTTGTGCTGAGTGACGGCAACGGGGGCAACCGCTATGCGCCACGCGACAGTCTCGCGCCAGCACCTCTGTCTGGAGGACTGTCGTCAGATGAGGTGGCGACACTGTTATCCGAGGCCCTAAAAATCGCCTTCAAAGCACGCGCACAAATCCGCCGCCCATTGGGAAGCCATGCCCAGGTGTCTGTCTCTATTGTTGATTCTGAAGCCAACATTCTTGCTATTGCGCGCACCCCTGATGCCCCAATCTTCGGCACAGATGTTTCTTTGCAAAAAGCCCGGACCGCAACTTTTGCGTCCCGTCCCACAACGGCAGCCGAATTATCGGCTGTGCCTGCCGTAGAACTTCTGCCAGGCGTTCTAACGCTGCCACCTCTAAGCAGCTATGTCGAAGCGGTGCAGTCATTTGTTGGGCCGACGGCGCTGGCGGATGGCATCGCGTTTGCCGACCGCTCCGGCGGCAACCTGTCGCGCCCCTTCTATCCCGACGGCATCAACGGCAATCCCAATGGCCCGTTCTCGGTGCCTTTTGATGTATGGAGCCCGTTCAATACCGGACTACAATTGGATCTGGTTTTGCCAGATATTGTTGCTAGGCTTGATGGCAGTGCACCGCCACCTCAAGGCTGCACCGCTCTGCCACAGTCTGAGGCTGCTCCGGGTCCAATGCCGACACGCCTGGCAAATGGTTTACAGATCTTTCCAGGGAGTGTTCCCATTTTTCGTGACGGCGTTCTCATCGGCGGCATTGGCGTGTCTGGCGACGGCATCGACCAGGATGACATGATTTCGTTCCTCGGACTGCACAATGCCGGAGAAGTGCTCAACACCGGCGTCGGAAATGCGCCGCCCGAGCAGCGTGCTGACACTTTGTTTGTGGGGGGTGTGAACCTGCGCTACGTCAACTGTCCCTTTTCTCCGTTTCTAGGTTCAAGAGAGCAGGCTGTATGCGCAGGAAAATAAACTTATCTACATGCGGCTTTCTGCTGAGCTTGATAGCCATTGCCGCAGACGGCAATGCGCAAACCGAAGTGGCCGGTGCCGGACCAGAGTCCATAGGGCCGGTCGTTCAGGATAATGAAGAACTCGCACAAGAACGCCGTCGCCCGGGCAGAGAAGAAAAGCGCTCGCTCCCTGAAATTGATCCATCAGCCGTTGCCCCGCCAGCACGCAGTTTGCCCCGAGAGACCATACCGGTGCCAGACCGGTGGCGTCTGGTGGAAGCGATTGGCGTGAATGAACGCTGGTGGGACCCCTACAACCAGAACACCCTTAAAGGGGATCGCCCACTGTTCGATGACTGGTTTGTCAACTTGCTAATCATATCCGACACCGTCGTTGAACCGCGTGGCATTCCCACGCCCGTGGGGCCGCAGGGCGGGGCCAGACCCGGGTCAATTGATTTATTCGGTCAAACAGACCAAACGATATTCAATCAGAATTTAATTACTTCGGTGTCTTTCATCAAAGGCGACACGGCTTTCAAGCCCCCTGATTGGGAGATACGCCTCACGCCCGTCCTAAACTACAACCACGTCTGGGCTGACGAAAACCGGGCCTTACTGATCAACCCGGCCCAAGGGGATACCCGCGAAGACGGCCACATCGCCCTCCAAGAAGCGTTTGTCGATTATCATATACGTAACGTCTCTGACCGGTACGACTTTGATTCCATCAGAGTCGGCATTCAACCGGTGACACTCGATTTCCGCGGCTTTCTTTTCCAAGATCAACAGCTTGGCATCCGCCTGTTTGGGACGCGGGACAACAATATCTGGCAATACAATGCTGGTTGGTTCCGGCGCTTGGAAAAAGACACCAACTCTGGACTCAACGATATTGGCCAGCGCATCCGCGATGATGATGTCCTTTTCGCCAACGTATACCGCCAGGATTGGCCGGTGGTGGGTTATACCGTGCAGGGAATCGTTGCACACAACCGTAACCGCGAAGGTAACGATGAACTATATTTTAACGAAAACGGATTCTTAGAGCGTCCAGCGTCTCTCGGAACCGAACGCGGCTTTAATTATGACGTGACCTACTTCGGCTTCAACGGCGATGGCCATTTTGGCCGCTTCAACCTTACCCACGCCGCTTACCTGGCAAGAGGAAGCATATCAGCCAACAGCTTCACATCTTTTTTCGAGGAAGAGAAAGCGGACATTGAATCATGGTTTGTCGCCGTTGAACCGTCCATAGATTTTGATTGGATACGCCTAAGAGCACAGGGGCTGTATGCTTCCGGTGACAAAGACCCCTTTGATGACAAGGCTCAAGGCTTCGATGCCATTTTCGAGAACCCGCAATTTGCAGGGGCAGACACCAGCTATTGGATACGCCAACCGGTTCCGCTCATCGGCGGTGGCGGTGTTGTGTTATCGGGGCGTAACGGGCTCCTCAACTCGCTAAGGTCCTCGAAGGAACAGGGGCAGTCTAATTTTCTTAACCCCGGAACGGTGCTGCTTGGCATCGGGGCTGATTTCGATGTGCTTCCCGAACTGCGTGTCTTTGCCAACATCAATCACATCAGTTTTGCTGAATCACCTATCGTAGAAGTCGCGCGTAACCAACCTCTGACCTCTAAGTCTATTGGTTGGGATACGTCCGTATCCTTGCTTTACCGGCCTAACTTTACACAGAACATCGTGCTGAGAGCGTCGGGCGCCATGTTGTCGGGCGGCGGGGCGTTTGAAGAGCTATTTGCGACCGACCGCAGCGGCGACAAATTTTACTCTGTACTTTTCAATTTGATACTCACTTATTAAGGCCAAGTATGCGTTTTTGTCTCACAGCCGTTTTCCTTATAGTCGCCGGATTTGCCCATGCCGCCGATGGAGAGAAGCCGCGTTCTGTCACCTATCCCTATTATCCTCCGGCTCCTCAATTTCAAACCTGGGATCAAGCTGATGCGATGAGCGCCGGTTGCATAACCTGCCACACGGACTCTGATCAGAAGACAATGCATATAAGTGAGGCTGTTGTGCTTGGCTGTGCCGATTGCCACGGTGGTGATCCAAGCGTCCGGGCGCCTGCAAATGCGATGAAAGGCGTCCCCGCCTATCGCGCAGCGCAGGAAAAAGCACATGTTCAACCGCTCTACCCTGAAACCTGGCATTACCCGCATAGCGCCAACCCCGAACGCACTTATACGTTGCTGAACAAGGAAAGTCCCGAGTACGTCCGCTTCATTAACCCGTCAGATTACCGGGTCGCGCGCACGGCCTGCGGATCATGCCATCTCCCCGTCATCCAGGCCGCAGAGCGCAGCTTGATGGCCACAGGCGCCATGCTGTGGGGGGGTGCCGCCTATAACAACGGAATTCTACCTTATAAAAATTACATTCTGGGCGCGGCCTACACCCATGAAGGGGATCCTGCGACCATTAAGAGTCCAGGTCAGGTTGACCCATGGATGACAGAAGAAAGAGGGATTCTGCCTCAACTCTACCCCTTACCTGCCTGGGAGGTCATCCCACCCGGCGATGTCTTCCGGGTATTTGAACGCGGTGGCCGCAACATCCTCAATATTTTCCCTGAAATCGGCCTGCCCAATGTCGCAACACTGGTCGGCAGCTTACAACGTCTTGAAGAGCCGGGCCGTCCTGATATCCGCCAGTCTAACCGTGGCCCTGGAACCGGACTCCGCATCGCGGTACCGGTCATCAACATTCACAAGACGCGGCTCAATGACCCCTTCACCTGGTTTTTGGGCACGAATGATCAACCGGGCGACTACCGGTCCTCCGGATGCGCATCGTGCCATGTGGTTTATGCCAATGATCGTGAACCGGATCACTCTGGCCCCTATGCCAAGTATGGTCATATGGGCGAAAGCGCGAGTGTGGACCCGGTCATTCCCAAAGGAGAATCCGGGCACCCGATCAAACACGCCTTTACGCGTGCCATCCCGACGAGCCAATGCATGGTCTGTCATATGCATCAGCCAAACATTTTCGTGAATTCCATGCTGGGCTACACCATGTGGGATTACGAAGCTGATGCCCCGGCGATGTGGCCTGAAGAACAGCAGTATCCGACAAGCGCCGAAATGCTTGAAATATTGGAACGTAACCCCGAAGAAGCGGCCATCCGCGGTAAATGGGGGGACGTTGATTTCTTACGTACCGTATGGGACCGCAACCCGGAGCTTAATAACACACAGTTTGCTGATTATCATGGCCACGGCTGGAATTTTCGTGCGGTGTTTAAGAAGGACCGTAAAGGCAACCTGTTAGACGATGTTGGCGAGATGATCGCCCATGACGACCCCGACAAGTGGGAAAAGGCTGTTCATATGAAATCCATTCATATTGAGCTCGGCATGCATTGCGTCGACTGTCATTTTTCCCAAGACGCCCATGGCAACGGCTACATTCATGGCGAAGTCGCAAACGCCATCGAAATTCGATGCAACGATTGCCACGGCGATGCCGATACCTACCCAACTTTGCGCACATCTGGACCGGCTGCGCGGCCCGGTGGGTCAGACCTCAGCTTGATGCGGGTCATGGATGGAAAAAGACGATTTGAGTGGCGCGGAACCGAATGCGATTTGCCAGAAACAACGGTGCGCGATTGCGAACTCATTCAACGGTCATCCTTAGACCCAGATTTAGAATGGACGCTCAGTCTGGTCAAAGACTCGGTTAATCCCGGCCACGACACTTACAACCCCAAGGCGGCCAGGGCGAAACTGGTGAGCAATGACACATCGAAAATGGACTGGGGTTTGGGCGTGCCGCAGGAAAGCCGGGCGCACGATACCGATGAAATGGAGTGCTATACCTGTCATCTATCCTGGACGACGTCCTGTGCCGGATGTCACTTGCCAATTCAAGCCAACTGGAAAACCGAACGGCATCACTACGAGGGCGGTGAAACACGAAACTTCGCCACCTATAACCCGCAAGTCGTACGTGACCAGATGTTCCAATTGGGCATTCATCAGACAACCAAGGGCAACACCATCGCGCCAATACGATCGACGTCTGCTCTGATCTTGTCCTCAACCAATATCAACCGCGAAAAAATATACATTCAGCAGCCGCCAATCTCGGCGGCCGGGTATTCAAGCCAGGCCTTCGCGCCTCACTTCCCGCACACTGTGCGCAAGACCGAAACCAAAACGTGCTCTGACTGTCATTTGTCGGAAGACAACGACAACAATGCGATCATGGCGCAGCTGCTGTTGCACGGCACAAACTTCGTGAACTTTGTCGGCTATAACGCATGGATTGGCGGCGACGGCGGTATTGAAGCCGTGCGCGTGACCGAATGGGACGAACCTCAAGCCGTCATCGGCAGCTATTTGCACAAATACGCCTACCCGGATTGGTTCCAAGATCATCAAGATCGCGGGCGGAAACTCTACGAAAGCTACACCCATGGTGCCGGCCGAGTGGGCTGCCTCCAATTGCGCGGTGAATACCTATTTACTGCGGGCGGCGCAGACGGGCTTAAGGTCTACGATGTGGCTTCCATCGCGAACAAAGGCGTTTCTCAACGCATTATTTCAGCCCCGTTCAGCCCCTTGGGTCAGGACACCGAAGTCTCCTCCCAGAACGCGACCTGCATCGCCTTACCGACCAACCAGCCGATTGCACCGACGCGCATGAACAGTGATCCGGCCATGCGGGACCTGATGATTGAGGTTAACCAAGAGCAGCCCATTCATCCGCTGTATTCCTATGCCTTTGTTACGGATGCATCGGAAGGTCTGATTATTGTGAATGTCGATACGTTGGCAGACGGCGAACCGCGCAACAATCACCTGGAACGCGCCTTGACGTGGAACCCAGGCGGTGTACTGGCCGGTGCACAACACATTACTCTGACCGGAGAACTCGCCTACATCAGCAGTGATTTTGGTGTTGCAGTGGTCAACCTTGAACGCCCGCTTGAACCGGAACTTGTAACCGTCATCCCCTTTGAAGGTGCACGCTCGACCGCGTTGCAATTCCGCTATCTCTACGTCGCGGATCAAAACGGCGTTCACGTCGTTGATGTCACCAACCCTCAGGCCCCACAGGTCTTGCAGGGTGCGTCTGTAGCCATGAAAGAGGCACACCGCATATACGTGGCGCGCACCTTTGCTTATGTGGCAGCCGGGCGCGATGGCCTGGTTATCATTGACATTGAACACCCCGACAGACCAACAATTTATGAAACCTTCACCGCGGACGGGCAAATTAAGGATGCCCAGGATGTTATCGTCGGCTCGACCAACGCCTCGCTATTTGCCTACGTGGCCGACGGAAAGAACGGACTGAAGGTCGTGCAGTTAACCTCACCCGACAGTCAACCCGGGTTTTACGGGTTCAGCCCAGACCCCAAACCCGAACTTATTGCCTGGTATCCAACCGCGAAACCGGCGACAGCGCTCTCAAAGGGCTTAGACCGCGACAGAGGTGTCGATGAGTCGGGCAATCAGATTGCGGTGTTTGGGCGTCTAGGCTCCAGGCCCTTCACACAAGAGGAGCAGCAGAAGCTCTATCTGAACGACCGCGGCACCCCCTGGTTTGTTTCAGATGAGATTGACCTGGATGCCTTTATCGACGCGGTATCAGAGTTGAACCTGCCCATGCTGCCGCAAGAACAGGCCGCAGACAGAACACCCTAACGTCCCAAGAAATATGCCCAGAAGCGCCCCAAGAGGCAGCGCTTAAACCCGTTGATAAAAGCTAAAGCGACGGCATCGCCCGTTGTAGGTTTTCCAGGGCGGCGAGGAACTGACGCGGATTGTATTCTTCATCTTTTTCGATCGCGGCATAGCAATCGTTTAAGACCCCGGAAAGCTCAATGTACTGAGCCCGGGAAATCATTTTATCGTCAACCATGGTCTGCAGCATTGCGGAGGCGGCCATCGTCGCCTGTTCGGCAGCGGCATAATCCACATATTCGCCGGACAGCCCCTCGTTCATGAGTCCAACCAGCAAGGCTTTTGTGTCCGCGGCTGTGAAGGTGTAGGCCGCGAGTTGATCAATAACGCCCTGGGTCGCTTCTTTCAGCTCTCCAGCTGCTTTGATCACCGCGTCATAACCTTGAAGTGAGGCTTGGTGCAGCGCTTTCGACTTTTCAGCGAGGCTGGTTGCCATCTCCGGGTCAACCCGCTTTAACAGCACCTGCATCATGATCAAATTGGCATCATAAATGCGCGGAATACCCGGACCAATTTCGTGGCTGTCCCGTGGCACCCACCTCACATTAGACATCGGGTGGTGGCAGGCATGACAATCAAAAAAGACAAGTTCGGGGAAAATACCATCCCGGTTACGGTTAGGATCAAGCATGGCATCTAAAAGGGAGTCTACGGCCACGGCTTGACCGATAGCCCAAACCTGAACACTCGAGATGCTTCCCTTACGCGCCCGGTAATCCTCATCCACTACAAAATGGCCCGGCTGCGTCCATGTGTACGTGTCGAGTTCAAACGCAAGACGCGGGTGGCCCGCCCCCATAATGCGATGGGTGATAAAGCGATCCTTAGTACCAAAATGACAGGATAGACATAACTTTGCCCGGGCAACGGGATCTTCACTTGGGTACAAACCCGCTTCAAGGTTTGCCGCATGATTTGCTTCGCCGGAAATATGGCGGCCCAGCCAGTTCACCGCACCACCGTGACAGGCTTCACAGCCAACACCATCTGAAATCTGGAATCCTTTCGCACGCCGCTCAACCGGCACATTATCAGCATGGCAGTCGAGACAAAGGTCAGCATCTTCCGCACGGCCTAAACCAAGATTCTTGGCAATGCGCTGCGACTCATCTGTCAGCAGAATTTTGTAAGCACCGGAATGCGGGTCTTCCTCTTCCCACATGATGTATTCATTTTGAAGAACCGTTGAGTTGGCCCACGGTTCCAACGCGCCATGACAACTGGAACCGGCACAAGAGGCAACACCCAAATGAACCTCGTCTGAAACGAATGGAATGTCGCGAGAATTCTGAGCGAACGCAGGATTTAACAAGAAAACAGCATATAAAGCCGACGTGATGGCAAAAAACTTCTTAGACACGAATTCCCCCCGGGTCACTGTCTATGGGCAATTATAACAGAACGTATACGAGGCTCAGCCTCAAGGAAATACTCCTTTTTTGAGTCTAACCCATTTCATATTGGCGTTGTCGCCGCGTTGTACTCGAAAAGGCCAACCGACTCTTCATTGCGATGCTTCGCTTTATTGTATTTTTCTGTCTCTTTGTCTTCCAGTCGCAGTCCCTTGGCTCGGGATTCCAGTTGAACAAATGCTGTGCGGTCTTTGCGGGCCTTTTCGTATCGCACAAAGGCTGACTCAAAATCGGGGCTCTCCGCAATACACCTGGCCAGAACGACACCATCTTCAATGGCCATCGCTGCCCCTTGTCCCATAAACGGTAGCATGGGATGCGCCGCATCCCCCAATAGAGTTACCGCACCTACCGTCCAATTATCCATGGGCTCCCGGTCAAACAGTCCCCATTTGAAACAGGCATTCGTTGGGGTGGATTTGATGATTTCGAGGATGCGTGGGTCCCAGCCGTCATACACGTTCAACAAGTCTGCTATCTTTGCCGGAATCGCCCAGCCCTCTTCAGCCCATTCGTGGGTTTGAGCAAGTGCGACAAAATTCAGAAGTGTGCCATTGCGAATAGGATACCATCCAAAAGACTTCTCAGGCGCAATGGCCAATCCGGATGACAGATCCATGCCGAATATGTTTCCATCTGCGATGGGAATAAGGCCGCGCCAGGCGACGTGCCCTGTAAAGTTAGGGTTGTCTTCGCCGAACAGACACTGCCGAATATTGGAACGCAGACCATCACAACCAATGAGCGCTGCACATTCTATTGTCTCTCCGGTTGAGAGCGCAGCCCGAACGATTCCTCTATCTTCGGACACACTCTTCACTTCAGCGTTTAGTGTAATGCTCGCTGAGTCATGACGCTGCACTTGATAAACCAAAGCTGCATGCAAGTCGGATCGATGGGCCTGGTAATAATGCGCGCCATATTTACGCAACGGCTCATCACCACGGTCGTTCTCGACAAGCACGTCACCCGTCTGAAAATGGATCACTCCTTGTGTACTCACAACGGTTGCGAATTCATTTAATGCACTCTTAAGGCCGACGCTCTCTAACGCCTTCGTCGCATTTGGCGACAACGTGATGCCAGCACCAACCTCTGAGAGTTCTTCGGCGCGCTCTAAAACGCGAACTTCTATGCCATGCTTTTGCAAAGCCAGCGCTGCTGTCAGGCCACCCAAACCGGCACCAACAATCACAACATCTTTACCCATGAGAGACTCCCGTTTTATTGGATGGCCGTTTCAGCTTTATGACTGGGTGACAATACCCTTCTAGGGGGCACACCTAAAGACAAGAGCTTGAGTTAGATTTGATGAGGAACAGCGATCTCATCGAGTGCAGTCGAGTGCAATAGACACCGTGCATTCGTAAGCTGTCGACCTTGTTTACTACTCAATCACGATTTGATGGTTCTGGCTCTATCTGAAGCGTGACACCGAACTGAGTTTCGATGTTACGCTTAGACAAATCGCCGCCTTCGCACTCCCCTTTGTGATCGCCTTGCTCAAGATTATCATTTGTTTCATTGGTACAAATGCAGACGAAATGTGTCGCACCTTTGATCGGGAACGGCACTTCATGCCAGGTTCCGACATGCATAACGAGACCGCCGGTACCATCGAACTCAAACGCCTGAATGGTGTTCAAGTTAGGCAGGTTCTCTTGGCCTTCCTCCCATGACCCATCGGCTTTGCGCGCGGTTGGCTTGCCCAATACCATGTAAAACGGCTTGCCCGAGAGGGGTATAAACGTCTGGGTGTGCTTGGTGTGATATTCCATCCACTTTACATTCAGGGGGCGCGGATTAAAGGACACGAGATTCAAGCAAAGGTCATCATTACCATGAAACGCTGCCGGTTGTGTGACCACGACATCGGTTCCGTAAAAATCAATCTTGTCAAGCACGCTGATGCCTGGCTCGCCGATCAGATAGCCATAACCTTTTAGAGTTTCCGCCGTCGCCTTGACGGGCTTAAGAACGCGCACCTCATTGCTCATAACAACCTCAGCCATATTTAGTACCTATCACTGCTTCGTAAGGTGGAGTTTGTCTCGTGCGGCTTTTGGACTCAGGACTTGACCTCCGAGTTCCTCTATGATGCGCTTTGCTTTCGCAACTAACTGACCATTTGTGGCCAACACACCTTTGGAAAGATAAAGACTATCCTCTAAACCAACTCGGCAATTGCCACCCAGCAACATGGCTTGTGCCACCATCGGCATCTGCGCCCGGGAAATTCCAAACGCCGCCCAATTGGCCCCGACAGGTAACATGGACCGCATCGCCATCATAGCCTCTGCCGTTGCTGGCGCACCACTGGCAATATCCAAGCAAAATTGGAACAGCGGCGGATCAGCAATAAGCCCCTCACGCATGAGCGTGAGCGCCTGTTGCATCTGCCCCATATCAAAGACTTCGAGCTCAGGTTTAACACCAAGTTCACGAGCTCGCTTCGCCATCCATCTCAAATCCATAAGGCGATTGATGACCACCGTGTCTTCGCCGAAGTTCATAGTGCCACAGTCAAGCGTACAAATCTCTGGTTTGAGTTCTTCGATATGGCGAAAGCGCTCCTCTGCCGGCACGATATCTGTGCCTTCTCCGGTCTTGCGGGGATCCATATCGGCCAATTGCATCTGGGCTCCCATACCGACCGTTAAGTTCAATACGATGTCAGTTCCCGACTCACGAATACGATCAACAACTTCACGGAAATGAGTCGGATCACGCCCCCCCTTGCCCGTGTCTGGATCACGAACATGAACGTGAACCACAGATGCACCAGCTTGAGCTGCCTCAACAGCGGCAGCCGCAATCTGCTCCGGCGTCACAGGGACATGCTCACTCTTGCCAGCAGTATCGCCAGCGCCCGTTAGTGCACAAGTAAGGACGACGTCTGTATTCATAAACAAATAACCCTCTGCTCGTCGGTAGTTGTGAAACTCAGAAAATCTCAAAATATCTTCGTCACAAAAAATGAAGATCGGCACCTTCTCAATAACTGCAGACTTCGAGTGTAGCCATCGCAGTTGCCCAAGTTTTAAGAAACGAAAACATCAGGGCTTCCAGAAATCGCTCAACTCAATATGCTAACATGAGCATTAAGGTTTTCTACAGTATGGATGTTTTTTGAATTGTGTATTGAGAACGATCTCAAGTTTGACTTGCAGCAAAGAACGAAGTAGCGGCCGCTTAACCTCGCCAAGAACCTATGCGACAATTTCTTCGATGACTATCGGCAATTTTTTGGTTCGCACCTAGGCTATCGTAAGAAACAAAGAGGCCGAAGTTCTAACTTTAGTTCGCTCTATTCTAGTCCAAGATTATAAGTACAGTTCCTTGGTACGGTCTGATCAATTACTCTGAAATACACGGTATCAAAGCAACTGACAGCTTCTGACTAGTGCCTATAGACAGATCACAGCCACTTTCTTTTTGCTACGTAATTGTTAACGCGATCTCTGAGCTCAGAAAAAGGCAGTTTTTTCTCCACCCATTCAGCGCGATGTGCGCCAAGTTCACTCACCCGCTGCTCCCACTCCGGACCAAACACATGATCCCGAAGAAAATCACGAAGTATGCGAGAGAGACCGGCTACTTTACCATCGGTCGAGACGGTAACCTGTAAATGCCCGCGCCTGAGAATAGCAGGCATATGAAAATCACAAAGGTCCTGTCGGTCATGAACATTCACAAATGCACCAATAGCATGTGAAGCCTTAACCATCTCATGTGTTTCAGGCTCCGGAATATCACAGACATAAACGAGACCAAACCGCGCCGTCTTGAAGTCCTCATCTGTCGGCAGACGATTGTACAAAGCCTCACCTGCAAGATCAGCGACCTCTTGCTCCGGTGCAGTCGCATAAGTAACAATATTACTCGCGCCGCTGGCCTGCAGCGTTCTCAATCGCATGGCTGCCGAAAATCCGTTGCCAATGACCGCAACAGGCATTGCAGATACATTCAGCATTAAAGGAAGCATTAGCGCACCTCTTGGAGGTGAGTCGCGATGTCGAGCGCCGCATATGTGAATATGCCTGTCGCGCCCGCACGCTTAAACGCTATCAAGGACTCAAGGATAGCCGTTGTCTTATCAAACAGTCCATGTTCAGCGCCAAGGCATAACATCGCGTACTCACCGCTGACTTGGTATGCAAACAAAGGAACATCTGTCGCCTGTGACACATTGCGTATGACATCAAGATAAGGCTGGCCGGGCTTGATCATGACCATATCGGCACCTTCCGCGATATCCAATCCAACCTCGCGCAGGGCTTCAGCAGAATTGGCGGGGTCCATTTGATAGGTTTTCTTGTCAGCGCCGCCCAAGGCAACAGACGACCCTACAGCGTCACGAAACGGACCGTAAAAACAGGATGCATATTTAACCGCATAAGAAAGGATAAGCATGTCCGGAAAGCCGTTGTCTTCCAATGCTGCCCTTATGGCTCCAACACGTCCGTCCATCATGTCTGACGGCGCAATCACATCACAGCCGGCAGCAGCCAAGGCTAACGCTTGACGCACGAGTACTTCGACTGACTCGTCATTGAGCACTTTATTTTTGGCAAGCAAACCATCATGCCCATGCGTCGTGTATGAGTCTAGCGCCACATCACAGATCACACCGATCTCAGGCACTTTCTGCTTCACAGCCTTTACGGCCCGGCAAATCAGAGAACCCGGGTTATAAGACTCTTCGCCCCCTTCCGTTTTGAGGGCGATATCCACCACAGGAAAAAGAGCTACAGCAGGAATGCCGAGACCCGCAGCTCGAGTTGCCACCTCGACAACCAAATCTATGGACAAGCGTTCAACGCCCTGCAGGCTCTTAATAGGTATTCTCTGATTCTTTCCCTCCACCACGAATAGAGGTAAGACCAGATCAGTGGGCTGAACGCTCGTTTCCCGCACGAGATTGCGAACCCAAGCTGACTGACGCACCCGCCGCGGTCGCGACGCCGGAAAGCTTGCCGCCGGTGCTGATTTTATTGTCGACATGTCAGGCCGCTTCAGGCATCGAAGATTTGATGCCAAGGTCTATGACGTTGTCCTTAATTGCATGGATCATACCAGCGCCGTTTGGGCTGGATGCAATCAAACGCTTCCCCCAAGAGAGCGCCATGTCGTCTAACAGGCGTGGATGAATTACGACCGCCTTAGCCTTTGACAAACTATTTTCCAGATTATGAGACTTGATGAGCGCTTCAAAAATCTGGAGAGAACGCGGTGAATAGAAGGGAACGATGAAGCGTGGTGTTGAACGGATCGCATCAATAACAACCTTAGTTAGCCCCTGTGTCGGCACCATATCGTAAACCACCTGCCGCACAATCCTGTCTGGCCTGTCTTTGGTTAAATCACGTGACACATTTTGCGCTGAGACATAAAGCGCTTTGCGAAAAGAGGCCGCATCCAGCACGCGTAAAAGCTGCTCTGCCGTTCCACCACCCTCAACCGTATCAAGATATCCTGCAGCCCGAGCTGCACCGGCTGTACCAGGACCAACCGCATATACCCGGAAATGTCGTGCCGCTGTTTTCCGCTCGAGAATATCTATGGCAGCTTGACTGGTAACAATCAGAGCATCAAAGTTCTGTAATCCTTGAGCAGACCAAGGAAGCTCAAGCAGGGACAGAACAGGGCAAGGCACCACCTTTACCCCCAGATACCCTAAAGCACATTGAAAGTCGGCGTGATACTGGGAAGGACGAACATTCAGGATCATGCGGACAATAAAACCTGGGCTGGCTCACGCAAGATAGCACCCATACGCAAGCCAATCTGTGCTGCATCTGCAGTAGAACCTTCAAGAGTATTGGACCATTCCTGCGCCCCATCTTCTGAGACGAGGGTTGCTGAGAGCACCAAACTCTGCCCTGTGACACGGGCAATAGCACCCATAGCCAGGGCATCTGGGTGCGGCAATGACTGAAGAACGGCGCGTTCAGCCTCCACCTCAGCAAACGTTTCGGAGTGGTTAATCAGCTGCAAAGCACGGCGTACGGCGAAGTTTTCAGAATGACAAATTATACCGATGGCCCCTTGCGCCGGGTCTGGGGGAAGGACATTCAATGGAAATACCTGACGCGCATATGCAAGGAGCCCTAACCTCGCTAAGCCAGCGTAGGCAAGAATAGTGCCATCTAAATCACGCTCACCCAACTGCGCAATACGCTCTTCGACATTACCGCGCAGCAAATCAAAATTGAGATCTGGTCTCAGGCGGCGGAGCAACGCCCGGCGACGAATTGAAGACGAACCGAACACCGCCCCTTTTGGAATAGCATCCAGATTTGCGTATTTAGGTGAAACGAGCACTTCTCTCGGGTCTTCCCTCTCAAGCGTAGCACCGATGATCAATGTCTCAGGTAACGCTGGTGCCATATCCTTCATAGCGTGCACCACGCAGTCTATCTCTCCGGCTGCAACGGCAGCATCTAATGTATCGGTAAAAACACCTCTACCCCCTAAATCTTCTAAGGATAATTTACGGTCCTGATCACCCGGCGTCTCAAACACAACAACTTCTATTTTGTCTTCCAGATCGGGAATTAAACGACACAACTCATGGCGTACCATGGCGATTTGGACCCGGGCCAACCGGCTAGGCCGCGTGCCAATCCTTAGCTTAGGCCAATTCATGAGATGTCTCCCTCAAACTCTGAATAGTGCCCAACACATCCACTAACGCATCAGCCAGTTCCTCAATCATATAATCAGTATGCAATGGTGTCGGGGTCAGACGCAGGCGTGCCGTTCCGGGTTCAACAGTCGGTGCAAAAATAGGCTGAACGTAGATGCGATAGCGCTCCATCAAAAGGCGCGCAGCTTCACGTGTCGCAAAGGCATTCCCAATAATAACAGGCACAATGTGAGACGCTTCATCGCGAAAGGAAACACGTCGACTCCGCAATGCCTGTTTGAGGCGTTCGACCTGACGCTTATGCATGTTGCGAAGACCGTCCGTATTACTACGGACATGCTTTATGGATTCCAGCGCTGCGTTGGCTAGAACCGGAGACAAGGCTGTTGTAAAAATGAAACCCGGAGCAAAGCTCCGAATGAAATCGATGCCTCGGCGAGAGCCAGCAACATAGCCACCCATCACGCCAAATGCTTTGGCTAAGGTCCCTTGTATAAAATCAATCTCATGATCAACACCTTGGGCGGCGGCAATACCTGCTCCTTCACGGCCATAGAGACCGACGGCATGTACTTCATCCACATAGATCAGAGCATTATGCCGCTTAGCGACGTCAACCATTTCTGCTAGCGGCGCTACGGTTCCATCCATTGAATAGACAGACTCGCAGGCAATGATTTTCGGACGCTTAAAATTTATACCTGAAAGCAATTCATCTAAATGGGCGACATCATTGTGACGAAAAATACGTTTCTCCGCCTTGCTATGCCGAATACCCGCAATCATGGAAGCGTGATTTTTTTCATCGGACAAGACAACCGCAGCCGGCAATCGAGACGCCAGCGTAGATAAGGCTGCCTCATTCGCAACATAGCCAGAGGTGAACAACAAAGCTGAGTCTTTTCGATGAAGTTCACACAATTCCTGCTCTAGTCGCGCATGGACATCATGAGTGCCTGCAATATTGCGTGTGCCACCTGCGCCAGCTCCGAATTGAGTAGCAGCATCATGCATGGCCGCTTCCACAACTGGATGCTGCCCCATACCGAGATAATCATTGGCGCACCACACCGTAACGGGAACCCTACGTTCTCCTTCATGTAGGAGCGCTTCTGGAAATGCACCCGGCACCCGTTCTAAACGCGCAAAGGTTCGATAGTGCCCCGCTGCTTTCAATTCATTCAATTGGGTCGCAAACACGCCTTCATAATCAACCACACCAGACAATTCAGAGGCTGCAGCCGTCTGCTCCGATTTAGGATGTGATAGCTCTACGAAAGACATATGCTAAGCCTTTACTGCGACTTGAAGGGTGGCCTCTTGTTGCTTTACGCTCACGTGATCAACCGCATCAAGAATATGTCTCAAGGCATGGTCTACGGCGGCTTCTACAGTGAGCATTTCCGTATCCAGGATGATTTCCGGATTCTTTGGCGGATCATAGTCTGCGGATACACCCGTAAAATCAGATATCTCACCCAAACGAGCTTTCTTATAGAGGCCCTTTGGATCACGTTGCTCACAGGTATCTACTGAAGCCTTCACATAAACTTCGTGGAAATTTTCTCCAATGATGGACCGCGCGGCTTGACGGTCTGACTCAGCAGGAGCGATGAAAGAAGTAATAACGACTGAACCATTGTCAGACATAAGACGCGCCACATGGGCCACACGCCGAAGATTTTCAGTACGATCATCTTCAGAAAATCCAAGGTCCTGATTCAATCCATTGCGGACGCTGTCGCCATCGAGAACAATGGTATGCACACCCAGATCAAACAACCGCCGCTCAAGTAGCGAAGCTATTGTAGATTTGCCCGAGCCTGAAAGCCCAGTAAACCAAAAAACGCCACCTTTATGGCCGAACCAAGCAGAGCGCTCACGGCGCGCAACTGCACTCGGGACAGGTGTTAAGTTTTGCGAAGCATCTTTACCTAATTTTTCCCCTGGACCAACGATGAGTGCACCGCCAGCCACAGCCAAATCACGTGACAAAACAGCTCTCGCCATGGGACTGTTATGGTCCGTATCAAACACAATGGTGGACCGAGCGACCAGCGTAACAGTGGCAACACCGTTACAGGGGATAGAATTCCCGTCATGATTTTCGAGGGACTGTAAGTCAACAACCGAATCTATAGCGGTAACAACCACTTCATGCTTTGCCGCCCCCAGCCGCAAGTTCACCACATCACCAAGATTGAGAGGGTCCACATGCAACCAGAATACCTGTGCCTGCACAGATGAAGCGGTCTGTGCCCGAGACTCTTGCGCCACCAGAAGGTCCCCTCGCTGGACAAACGCCGCCTGTTCAAAATTCAGTGCCACTGACTGTCCTGCAGTCGCAGAAATCTGTGACGTATCGTCACTCCAAGGCTGGAACTTCGCGAGTGTAAGCACACGACCGCTCGGTTGTAGAACCACAGCATCCCCGACCCGCAAGCTACCCGCGTCAATACGGCCAACCGCAATTCTGTTGTCACCCTCTTTGTAAACGTCTTGGACGCTCATCCGAAACGGTGCGTCTTTTATACTTTCTGGTTCAGGGAAGAGATCAAGCCCCTCTAAAATACTTGGCCCCGCGAACCATTGTGTTTCATCGCCATGATGCGCGACACCCAGACCCGCTTTGGCAGAGATTGGTATGATGAAGATTGGCGTTATACCGATACCAGATAGAAACTCATTAATATCGCCCGCGAGCGCTTTGAACTTGGCTTCGTCATATTTGACCATGTCCATCTTGTTAACAGCGACAATAACCTTACTTATGCCGAGGATGGTCAGCAGAAACGCATGACGACGGGTTTGCTCTGAGATACCCTCGCCAATATCGACCACCAGCACGGCCCCTTCTGCCGCATGAGCACCAGTCACCATATTACGAACGAACTCGAAATGCCCCGGCGCATCAATAATGACGTAAGGCCGCTTCTCGGTTTTAAACCACACCCGGCTCGTATCAACGGTGATGCCCTGGTCGCGCTCGAGGCGCAAGGAGTCTAAAGCAAACGCAAATTCATCTTCTCTATTTCGCCGCTTTGATGCGGCGTGAATTTCATCTGCTTTGCCATCACCCAGCTTGCCCGAATCATGTAGAAGTCGACCGATTAAAGTGGACTTGCCGTGGTCCACATGACCAACAACAACGATCGGATAAGGTTTTAAAAATTTAGTCATAACGTGGCCTTACAAGTAACCGCTAACGCGCAGTCTTTCGAATGCATCTTCGCTTTCGTGATCCATTGTTCGCCCGGCGCGCTCCGAGGTTTTGGTAGTTTCAAGCTCAGCGATAATGGCTTGAATGGAATCGGCTTCGCTGGGGACCGTCTCGGTGATTCCCTTTTCGCCTAGAGAACGGAATCGCCTGCCATTCTTGGCAAAGTATAAATCGACGACTGGAATGCTTTCTCGTTCGATATAGCGCCAAATATCAACCTCGGTCCAATTGAGAAGCGGATGAACTCTGACATGAGTGCCAGGTGCGAAATCCGTGTTGAATTGGTTCCAGAATTCCGGTGGTTGAGACCGCACATCCCACCCGTTAGACGACGACCTTGGACTAAAAACACGTTCTTTAGCGCGGGTCGACTGTTCATCACGCCGAATGCCAGCGATCAGGCCCTCAAATGCATAGCGGTCAATCGCTTGGTTAAGCCCTAAAGATTTCCGAGCGGCAACGCGAGCGCCACTTGGTAACGTTGGATCAGTAGCTTCTATCGGCGGACAATCGTCGGCAATAAGATCAAGGCCCCAAACATCTTTATACTTAGCCCGAAAGGCATAGGTTTCATCGAATTCCAAGCCAGTATCCAAGTGAATGACGGGAAATGGCACGCGACCAAGGAATGCCTTGCGAGCAAGCCAAATCATCACATTGGAATCTTTTCCCAACGACCAAAGCATACCGAGACGATCAAAACGATTTCGCGCCTCGCGCAAAATGTAAATGCTCTCGCCTTCCAACTGGGTCAAATGATCCATAACGTCCTCACGCAGTTTGTTTTCGTGCAGGTCTGTGAATGCCGCACTCTGTTTTGGAACGGCCTCGCCAACGGCCGGCCCTTATATCCTCATCATTCGCCACTGCTGTCGTGCAAGTGTAGCAACCAACCGACAGATACCCTTCTTTCTCTAAGGGATGATGCGGCAGCTCGTGCTTTTCGAAATAGCTGTTCAAATCCGTCTTCGACCAGCCCAGCAAAGGGCTTAGCACCAATCTGTCGTCTTGAATTTCAACCGGCTCCGCGCGCGTGCGCTCTTTATTTTGGAATCTTTTACGCCCTGTGACCCAGGCGCTGAAACCTTCAAGTGCTGTTGCAAGTGGCTCTACTTTGCGTATCGCGCAGCATCTATCAGGGTCTGTCGACCACAACGCACCTGAGCTATCCTCGTTCTTAAGCACTGCCGGACTTGGCTGAACTCGCCGAACGTTGGTCAGCCCCAGATGATCAGCTAGATTTTTTTGATATGTCCGCGTTGGGCCAAATATCTTGCCTGTATCGAGAAAGATGATTGGAACAGCCTGATCAATTTTTGACGCCATATGAAGCAAGACGGCTGACTCTGTGCCAAAGGATGAGACAAATGCTAATTCACCCCGGAACGCCTCTATTGCAGAAGCGACGAGATCTGCCCCGGAGATATCTTTGAACTTCAGCTTCGCCTCTTGAATAGTGAGTCCCATCATTTTGAGGTGGACCCAGACATCCGCAATTGCTCAACAAGGGTCAGTTTATGGTCTTCTGCCGATTGATAAGCCACCGTATAGGCAGACAGAGAGGCTTTGACCTGTTTAACGTCAAACTGTGACGGGACAACCACGGAAGAAAACCCACAGCGGATAAGAAAGAGGGCTTGGTCGGGAATAAAGTCTCCGCTAACTCTTAAGTCACCCGCAAACCCTTGCTCGCGGCGCAACTTAACGGCAGTAGAAAAAGGACGACCATCTTTAAATTTAGCGAACACCAATTCTATGAGTCCCAGAGTCGGTGCATACGAAACGATCTCCGCCGCATCGTCTTCGGCGGTCAAGCGCACCCCTATTCGCGAGAGAGAGTCTTTATCGATGACAGGCGCATGAGCTTTAAAATCAGTAAAGGACACAATAATGAAGTCCGAAGGAACCTCACCATTCCAAGACTCTACATCGCGCCATTCATTGGTCAGCTCTACGCCATTAATGTCAAGAAGCGCCATAGAGTCTCTCCTTGAACGGAGCAGGTCCCATACGGGCATGGGTTTGGGCAAAGGTTTCATTGTCCTTGCGAGCACTGAGATACGTGGCGATCACATTTTCGACAGCATCGACAATCCCGATTTCATCAAAACCCGGGCCTAAAATCTTTCCAACTGCAGAGTCTCCGTCTCCTTGTCCGCCAAGCGTAAGCTGGTAGAGTTCTTCACCTTTCTTATCAACACCAAGAATACCGATATGGCCCGCATGATGATGACCACAAGCATTGATGCAGCCAGAAATACGGATATCGAGGGGGCCAATGTTGTGCTGCTCATCAAGGTCAGAAAACCGATCGCTAACGGCCTGGGCAATGGGAATAGATCTCGCATTAGCAAGAGAACAATAATCCAAACCCGGGCAAGCAATAATGTCAGTGACAAGACCTATATTAGATGTCGCCAAGCCGAGTGGTCCAAGCTCTTGCCAGAGAGCATATAGGTCTGCCTGCTGCACATGCGGAAACACTAAATTTTGAGTATAAGTGACACGAATTTCACTAGAGCCAAAACGATCTGCCAGATCAGCGATGGCATCCATTTGATCCGCTGATGCATCACCAGGAATACCGCCGATAGGTTTCAAGGAAATTGTCGCGATAGCGTATCCTGGGATTTTGTGGTCGTGAACATTGGTCTCACACCACCGTCGAAATGATAGTGACTCGCTCTTCATCTGTGCAAAAATAGAATCGCCATCGTGCTTAGCGCGCGGAGTATGGGACTCAAACATCGCGCGGATGCGGCTTACTTCTGCTTCAGAAACAGGAAACAAGTTGGTATCTACAGATTGAAATTCATCTTCAACCAAGGCTGAAAATTCTTGAGCCCCAAGAGATTGCACAAGGATCTTAATGCGCGCTTTGTAGATGTTGTCGCGACGACCAAACCGATTGTAAACACGCAGGACGGCATCCAAATACCTCAGCAGGTCTTTGTAGGGTAGGAAGGGTCTTATCAAGGGGGCAACGATGGGCGTCCGGCCTTGGCCACCACCGACAAAAACCTGAAAGCCCAATTCTTCTTCAGAATTGCGGACAACACGCAGACCAATATCATGGAACTTAATAGCGGCACGGTCAGCATCAGCTCCGGTCACCGCAATCTTAAATTTGCGGGGCAGATAAGAGAACTCCGGATGAAAGGTAGACCATTGCCGAATAACTTCAGACCATATCCGTGGATCATCCACCTCATCATCGGCGGCACCGGCATAGGGATCAGCCGTTACATTGCGGATGCAGTTGCCGCTGGTTTGGATTGCGTGGAGATCCACCTCGGACAAGTCGTACAGAAGATCTGGGGTCGTACTCAGAGCCAGCCAGTTATATTGAATGTTCTGGCGTGTCGTAAAATGACCGTAGCCGCGGTCATATTTTCGGGCAATATAGGCAAGCTTCCGCATCTGATCTGATGACAAAGTGCCATAAGGAATTGCTACACGCAGCATGTAAGCGTGGAGTTGCAGGTACAGGCCGTTCATCAACCTTAACGGCTTAAACTGATCCTCCGTCAACTCACCGGCTAATCGGCGGCGTACCTGCTCTCGAAACTCGGCGACGCGCTGGTTAAGAAGAGACTTATCTATAGAATCATATACATACATGGCTCAGCCCTCAGAATTATGCGCGAGACGTGACTGATGATCCCCAACGGTCGGGCCGTGACTGCGAATACGTTCGCGCAGGCGGCTTGGCAAAACCGTGCCACTGGCGCCCACCTCTACGGCATAACTCTCAACCACATGATTGCGGCCCTCTGCGTCGAGGCCGATGTTCTGGACGCAATCCAGGTCATCATCAGTAACAACGCGCGCGTCAGCTACATTCACAGACCACTCATCTGTCTGTGTTAAATAAACAACAACACCGTCTTCAAGACGGTTGGCAGAAATAACAAAAGGCATTGCATTAACCCATTGGATGATGAACCCAAGCGAATGAGTCTGCCGGTCCAGCTTGGGTTTGATTGGAAATTGAAGAATCGATAACGGACTGATTCAATGCAGCCACAGCACCAATGATCAGTAAAGCAGGCGAGCCGATATCATTTGTGTGTAAATCAGATACAAGCGCAGCAAGCGAAGACCTAATATGTCGCTGTCCAGGTAAAGAGGCCCGCTCAACAACGGCGACTGGCGTTGCCCCAGAAACACCCTCGTTAAGCAGCTGGGAAACGATATCTTCAGCGTTAGAAATCCCCATATAAACAACCAAAGTGCGCTTAGCCGAAAATAGGTTAGCTAAATCTGGAAGCCCACCATCTAATGTATGGCCAGTCGCAAACGTAACTGAGGTTGCGACATCACGATGTGTCAAGGGGATGCCATGCTCCGTCGCGGCAGCCAATGCTGCAGTAACGCCCGGAATAACGTCTACAGATATACCTTGAGCGCGTAGGTCAAAGAGTTCTTCACCACCGCGCCCAAAAGTGAATGGATCTCCACCTTTAAGACGCACCACCCGTTTACCGGACTTTGCATCACGCACCATGCGATCCTGGATCACCTTCTGTGGAAACGCGCTGTAACCTTTACGCTTACCAACAAAAATGCGGGTCGTGTTTGGCTTGATATATGTGAGCACATCAGAACCAACCAAGCTGTCATAATAAATGACATCGGCTGACTCTATAGCCTTGAGCGCACGAACAGTTAAGAGATCTGCTGCGCCCGGCCCCGCGCCAACAAGCTTTACAGACCCGGCATAGCGTTCTTCACCATTATTGGCATGAGATACTTTTCCAGGATTAGTTATTGCATTCATTAAACGCGCTCTCACATTAAGGCATCAGATGCGCGCTCGATACAGATAGACAAAGACGAAAGAGAGTAAATTTCTCTCTCATGGTGTTTTAAGGGTTATATTTTAGGTATTTTCCCTTTTTTTCTATCATCTAATAGGATTATTTTCTCTATTTTCTCCGTCTAGATGTCAGGCCGTAATGAAAAACCGAATCAGCTCAACCTACGCCGGGTCGCCAACCGGCCAGAACCATCTTATGTATGGGAATGCGTGCCATCGGTCTGAAGCTATCGATTCAGAAGCAAAAGAAGAGGGTTCCGTTTCCTGGAAATTTAATTGAGCGTCAGCATTCTCCATAAACGCTTGAAGTCCTGTTTAGGGTTGTCACGATGGGTCTGATAGATCGCGTATGCATTTGAATCACAGTTTGGCAACACTTCGAGCGACCAAAGCGGTCTGATCTCATTGGGCAAGAATGAATAACGAACATCAATAATTCGATTTACAGCCTGAGGATCGAGCGCAACAAAACCCTTACTGAAATCTCTAAACCGTCTAATGTCTTCTGCCTGTTGGGTGTTGGCCTCTAGCCATGGCAAGTCTTGCGAGAGGTCAAGTTTAGAAACCGAGACGCCGTCATATATACGTGGGGCTATACCGACCCGAACAGCGTCTACGTAAAATCGTTCATCTACTTCATATATCGTTTTCCAAACCAAGATATTTGCAAAACTTGGTTTAACTTCAAGCCGGACTGGTAAATGTCCGCGAGAGGCTGCGATGTGCTCCGCCATGGCCTGGGCCGAGTTATGTTGTAAGGCTCCCAATGATAGGTATATGAAAAACCAACACATTGCGGCGTAAGCGAATATCCGCGTTTTGCGCAATGCCGATGCTAAACACAAGCAGACGAATGGCACCGTAAACAGCGGGTCTATAACGGGCACAAAACTCCAAGAAATACGATCTTCACTGAAGGGCCAAAATAACATGGTGCCGTAGGACGTTGAGGCATCAAGCAGTGCATGTGTTCCGTATCCTAGTGTGCAGCAAACAAAGATCTGAAAAAAGGATAGCTGCCACCGCCGTCCTAATGTGTAGTAAAGCGCCAGTGCACAAATAAAACCACCGACAGGTATGAAGGCCAACGAATGCGTAAAATGGCGATGATATTCCAAAAACATTAAGGGGTCTGTTGAGGACCTGATAAACACGTCTAAGTCTGCGGCCATGCCGGAAGCAAAGCCGAGCACGCCAGCAATTCCAACATTTTTAACTTTGGTCGGTGTCGCCTGCGCGAGAGCAGCGCCCAATGCGCCTTGTGTTAAAGGATCCATATTTAGTAATTTCCGCCTGCAGATACTGAGATAATGTGGCAACCCTATTCCAGAAAGCGTTGGTTAATCAGGCGTCATTGATTAAAGTGAAATTAAACAGTTGTAGAGTAAAAATTCTTCATCCTCACAACCGGATAGTGAACCACGGAGCACCAGCAAGATTTGAACTCTCCTCTTAAAACAGTCATTTCCGCTGTCGGTCGATCCGGCACAACCATCATTCATAATCTGCTCCTTGAGATTTACGCTGATCTTTATGGCGATGACCATGATCAGCTTTATGAGCCTTTTCTTTGGGACAGCGCTGCGCTGCGGGACTACCCGCGCATAGCCTCACAAGAAAAGCGTTTTGGTGACATGGATAGCATTAGCTCAGAAGGGGTGTATTGCCATACGGCACTTCCACTTTTCATAGATGATGCGACCGACATCAGCATCCCAAGTAATTTACCAAAGTACTTACTATCGGATTCTAAACGGCCACTGATTGCAAAGTTCATTCGCGCCAATGGGCGCCTCCCGCTTCTTGATCAGCTTTACCAAAAAGCACGCTTCATTGTGCTCATACGCAATCCATTAGATGTCGTGAATTCTGTTGTCACGCGATTCTCATTTTTTGGTGAAGAGAATCACAAAAGTGACTTTCCGCGATTCTTAGAAGAAATCAAAAGTATTTTTGGTATAGCGTTACCTGCAACCGCCCTTGAGCTTCCGGTGGCCTACAAAGCTGCTCTTTGGTGCCACTTCATGAATTTGTTTGCCGTACGGCATGCACAAGGTAAAGAAAACTACATCATCGTCGCGTACGAGAATTTTAGGGAAAACAAAGAAGTTGTTGTCAAAGATATATGTGCTCATATAGGCGTGCCATATAAAAATACTTATGCGGAAGCAACACTCTCCACAGTCGGTCGCACAACTGGAGGACAACCCAAACTGACTAAATCTGATGTTGAATCCATCATGCCTTTGTTTAATGAATATTGGGCCTTGGCAAGCCAAGTCAGCACGCTTACAGCCTCCACATTAAATCAAATACTCACCCGCTACGCCGACAACAACCTGCCCCCCTCACCCCCACCCGAACGTGGATTTGGCTGGTCTCCCTTGAGAGCAGAAGGACACATCATCAAGCTACAGGCAGAGACCTTCATACAGCAGGCCAAAACACGCAATCGGCTTTCAGAAATACAACACTCATATCTAGCATCACCTCAACTGGCCAAATCAGATTGGCGCATTCCAATTAGTGTGATCGTTACATCTTTCAATAATGCGACAACCTTGGAACAAGCCGTAAAAAGTGTCTGTCAACAAAGTTATCTTCCTCAGGAGATCATCATTGCTGATGACTGCTCGACAGATCAAAGCCGCGATATCATTAACACGCTCACGGCTTCAAATAATCTGATCAAACCAATTTTTAGAGACAGCAATATTGGTGTTTCGGCGAACCGGAACGACGCCATCAAGCAGTGTCGCAATCCCTTTATTTGCCAACTCGATGGTGACGATGCCTATAGCCACACTAAGCTTGAGCGAGAAGCCTATGTTTTAATGGGCAGTCAGGACCATGTTGCATTCAGTGACACAGAATACATGGGCTCTAAACCTACATATTGGGATTGCAGTTGGTTGACCGCATTGTCAGGTAACGCCGCAACGGACGGCATGGTTTCTCGCCGCAGCCCTTTGCCCCGCGACATGCTTATGGCTAAGGAATTGTTCTTTGCTGCAGAAGGTTACCGTGAGAACTGTTCCATATATGAAGACTGGGCCTTCAAAATTCGCCTCACGCGGGTCGCCAAAGACTGGCGATATTCTGGCGGAACCGGCACGTTCTATAGACCAGGTGGATTAAGCCAATCCGGTACAGAAAAATTAATGGATGCCGCACTATGGGTCTTAAGCTCAGACGTCACTGATATACTACATGAGGCAAATGTACTACCTGCCGTCTATGAAGGACTCTTGAATCTTCTGAGAAAAAAATACAATCACACACCGCTCCAGAATGCTCAGACCAGGGACTTAATCGCTGCAAAAATTGACTCGTTCCTTAAAGAAGTAAACTTAGATTTTATTCAAAACAAAGAAAATAACGCTGCAACACAGGCGATAAAGAAAGCTGAGTTGCTAGTGAAAACTATTGAGCTATCTATTCCACAACCTCTAAGCGTTTCTTGAGTCATTATGACCAGAACATTTTTACAGAAAAAGATACTTATTCTTTATTGCTCAACGTTTGACCCTAATCTCACTCATAGGGCATCTACTTCTATCTATGGCTCAAGTTATCTTCGCGCAGGCATCCAACCTGTTTTCTTAGATATCGCTGAAAAAGGATCAACTGAAACGGCCCTCCACCTTGCAAAAGATCCGGACGTTATCGCTATTCACTGCGAGCAAGGCTGGGGCCTCGATCTTCAACTCCCGAATAGTGACATGTCACTTTTTGACATACTCGACAAACCAGTCGTGACTCATATACGCGACCATCCTTTCTGCCCTTGGCTCCTGCCTAAGATAACCGCCGCGCCGCGCCGCGCAATTCTTGCCTTTACCGATGGTGATGCGGTGGAATACTGCAAGGCTGCAGGGCTTGCTGAAACAAAAACTCTACTTTTTGAGCCACATATTTATCTCCCTATCAACCTCGGCCACGTCGAAGAGACTAAAACGCCGATGAGAGATAGAGATTTTAAATTTCTATATGCTGGCACCTATCAACCGCCAGAAGATGCCAGGTCTGCGTATCTAAAAAACTATAATGATTTCTCACAAGCTTTCGATGCTCTTGTGGAAACGGCATTGCACTCAGACGGGGTTGCGTTATGGCAACAGGGTCAAGAAATCGCAACTGACCTAAACGTTTTTGAATCTTTAACAGCACCTTCTTTTACAAACCTTCTCTTTCAAGCAAATCAATTTATACGCCATGAAAAACGCCGGGTTTTACTTAAGAGGTTTGCGAAGTTTCCAATGCATTTGATATGGAGAGGGCCATTACCTGAATTTTCCTTTCATCCCGACACAACGGTTGCTGAACCCACAAATTTTGTAGAACTTAATCAACTACTGCAGCGATCGCGAGCAATGGTTATGAGCTTAAATAACTTCCAAGCAAGTTTAAGTGAACGCCTCCTCAATGCCATGCTGCACAGCGTGAGCGTATGGTGCAGCCCGACACCCTTTATGAAAAAGCACTTTGAGCACAACAAAGACTTTATTGATTATTCTGATGAATCTATGACAGATGATCAAATATCCGATTTGCTGCACAACACCGCATATTTGGATGAGATCTCAAACAATGCCCAACCTAAAGCGATGAAGTTCAGTCCGGATCAACATATCACTCGCATGATTGATGCAATTGAGAAAGTCTAGAATTTGTTACTCACATTCCAACGAACCACCCAATCCACAGCAAGGACCAAAGCTTGATGGCAACAGTACTTGTGACTGGTGGTGCCGGATACATTGGCAGCCATGCCTGCAAAGCTCTGGCGCAAGCGGGTCACCTTCCTGTTGTATTTGACAATTTGTCCCGCGGGCATAAAACGGCTGTTAAATGGGGACCACTAGAAATTGGGGATATATTAGATAAGGAACGCATTCATCAAGCGCTGGCTGATCATAAACCAGATGCTGTGATGCATTTTGCAGCCTTAGCTTATGTCGGCGAGTCCGTTGAGAAGCCAGAACTGTATTATAATAATAATGTTCAGGGCACTCATACCCTACTTGAGGCAATGCATGACGCTAAAATTGATAAATTAGTGTTTTCCTCATCTTGCGCTGTGTATGGCGCACCCAAAACAATCCCAGTCAAAGAGAACGAACCAACCATCCCCCTAAGCCCCTATGGCGAAACCAAACTTAAAGTGGAGCAAATGCTCAGTGAGAGCGCTAACACTGTGGGCTTAAACTCAATATCACTGCGCTATTTTAACGCCGCTGGAGCTGATCCAGATGGCGAGATAGGAGAAGACCATACTCCTGAACCGCATCTCATACCAAATGTTCTAACCGCCGCTAAAAATGGTAATGAACTTGTCATCAATGGAAATGACTACGAGACAAATGACGGCACTTGCGTGCGCGATTACATTCACGTCAGTGATATAGCGCATGCCCATGTCGCTGCTTTAAATCGTCTTTTCACAAATCAACAAACAGAGTTTCTTAATTTGGGTGCCGGTAAAGGCTACTCAATTAAAGAAATTGTGAGCATGGCTGAAATCGTTACTAAGGAATCTATCCATTCCGCGTTTGGTCCACGCAGAGCTGGAGATCCGCCCAACCTAATAGCTGATGCCTCAAAGGCTCATGCTCTGCTTAATTGGAAAACATCACGCTCAGACCTCAAGTCAATACTAACTGATGCATGGCAATGGATGCATAACAAGGCTGAGCTTTAATCTGATAGATTATTCAGCACTTTAGTCCATAGTCTTTTGGCGCGCAGCATCACGCGCCATTGCATCAAGCATCTCAAGACTGTGTGTATGCCCTCTCATTGTACGCCGAGTTTTACCCGTAGAAACATGACTGGCACCATGCGCCATGTCAGTATCGAACACGAACAAAGTTCCGGCAGGGCCTTTAATAGGAACAGATGGTACAGCCGGTTCTGGAAGCACATTTTGTATTGCGTTAATTGTTCCAGCCTCCATAGCAACTAGACGTTTCTCCCTATTGATAAAATGAGATCCGGGAGAGGCACGCATCGCGCCATTACTTTCGTCAGTATCGGTAAGATAGACAAAAAACTTGAGAACTTGGCGTTTATCGAAATGCAACGCAAAAGGTGGGGCCGTTTGTTCAGATATCGTCTCAGATATATCAGAAACAAAAATCTCGTCATTAAGCTTATAAGCGCCTTCGCCGAAATAACAGGCTGCAACTTCATCCATCCAATCAAAAGAAAATAAACCACTTGTGACCGGATAAATCTGGGAATCAAGCTTGTCACGAATGATACGCATGTTAACTAAGTTATCAGCCCTGTCGATTTTGAAGCCCAAACTCTCTTGCTGCTGCGGATCAAGCATGTGATCAAATTCAACATTTAGAGATTCAAGTGCCTTCAGATTTAACACTGCAGGAAAAATAACAATTCCATTTTTATGAACTGCGTGAGCCGTTTCTGAAGGAGAAAGCTGATGACCTGCTGTAACTTTTGAGACATCTGTTTCAATTGAGGAACACAGCAGGTCTAAACCACTCAAGTCAGTCATGATTCCAATTCCCCACTCATTAGAAAAATAATCAATCCTAGGCAGCTCATCAGCCAACGCCGCGACAACTCAACTTAAATATAGCTAATCAGGTACTATGACACATCTGACATTTGTATTTGCTGAAACTGAGAGACGGGATTCAATGCGCGCTTGCCTTCAAGACTTGGAAAGTCGATAGGTGCGACACCCGACTGCCGCATGTCTCTTAAAAACCTAACTTTATCACGTGTAATCACGTCGCCGGCTGAAATATCCACAGCAGCAACCACCGTCTTCTTCTGGAATAGACGATACTTCTCGTCTGGTTCAATTAGTTTTGTTACATCTCCATCGCCAAGCACTACTTGCGCTTCACGTATCAATTTTACATAGTCCTTAAGCTCAGAAGGTTCTAATGCTGATTCATGATCGATACCTTTCTCGGATCGATCCCATGTTATGTGCTTTTCAAGGACCGTAGCACCGGCACCAAGAGCCACCAAATCAATTACTTTTGCCAAGTCCGTATGACCAGCTGTGTGATCAGCATATCCCACAAGACAATTAAATTTGTCTCTGAGAAGTCCCATTCGTCGAATGCGCGCATATTCGTTCAAAGTTGGGAAGCTCTGAACACCCTGCATCAAAATAACTTTTGTTCCGCCATGCTTCCCATAACAATTCAGCCCAGCTTCCACTTCCTCTAACGCAGATCCACCAGTTCCCATAGAGAGCGGCAAACCTTCTTCAGCACATCTTCGAAGCATGTCAATATGGAGAAGATCGGAAGAATTCAGCTTCACAGCATCGACTTCTAGTCTAAAGCCCAACTCGAGGCTGACTGGGTCATATGCAAAGTTAAAGACAGCAATATCACTCTGACGCGCATATGTGACGAGTTCAGCCCACTCTTCCGGACTAAAGTAGAGTTTCTTTAGAATTTGATACATCTCAGTATCAGGAACCACGTTGTCATCAGGATCCAAAATTTCAAACTGGATTGCGTCAGCACCAGCAGCAACAGCGGAATCTATGAGTTTCTTTGCCTTTTCTAGATCGCCGTCATGCGCACACGCCATTTCAGCGATAATGTAAGGCTGAGTCACGTTAGAAATTACTTTGTTTCTGATGGCAATCGAGGTTTCAAATTTATCCACGGTCAAATCCAACCAAAAGACTTCAAGACGTCGACTATAGGCTTGCGCGCAACATCACTGAGCGGTTTTAACGGCTCCCTCTCATATTTAGGCATCAACCCCATGAGATCGAGTGTGGCCTTCATAGCCAGATGCCACCCCACGGGCTTGCCAACAACAAAAAACGGGTCTTCATACTCTCTAACAATCCGGAGCGCTTTTTCAACTTCACCCTTTGTATGTAAAGTGTAGAACCGTTCTTCAATTTCTGGTCTATAGCTTCCAACACTCGTAAGGTACGTCTTTACACCGTAAGGTGCACAGGCCACGTACATCGCCATTGCGCTTCCGGCAACAACGAATGCCAAATCATTCCCAAACTTGGTAACAAGATTATAGCGGAGGTTTTCGCTCCCATGCTCTTCCTTCATTCCGATAAAGTTTGGAAGGTCACACATCATTTCAACAAGTTTAACAGAGAATGGCTCAGTAGGTCCGCTTGTCGGTGCCGCCGCTCTCATAGGCGTAGCATGAATCATAATCCCAATATCAGGCACAGCCCTACTAACACTGTAGAAATACTCGAAAACATCTTCGTTGCTATAAAAGCGCTCAGGATAATAGACAAGATAAGCGTCAGCGCCGATTTCCTGGCTATGTTTGGCAAATGCAATGGCCGACGCAGTCCCTCCATTCATCGGATTACCGATAATGGTTAGTGCAGAGCCAGATGATTCAACCACGCAGGCATTTAGAGCTTTCACTTCAATATCTGATAGAAGGTTGAAACGGCTGGTCCCGGCCGTTGTCATTACATGCCGAGCGCCATTCTCAACCAGATAACGCACATAAGCAGATGTACCCTCCAGATCTAATTCACCGTTTTCTGTGAAAGCAGGGCAAATAGGATACACAGGCCCAGCAATGCTCGAGGCAATTTCGACAAATTTCTGATTGGGCATACAAACCTTCCCTCAAGGGACGACGTTAAACATCTATCAATCGACAGAGATCTCACCGGACTGTAGTAAAAATTCTGCATATCGAAAATCGACTTCTTCATCAATATCTACAGACTGCAGTCTTGGCATTTTGTAACCTAAAGTTTTCCCAGAAAAAAAGTTTCCGTTGGCAATAAATTGTTCTCTCCAGCCAAAGTAAAAGGCGCCGTTGGGGTGGTAAACAGGCGCATGATCTTGAGACCTAGTATGTCCAGTAATCAGTGGAGCCGGGTCAAATACGTGCTCCAATGTCCCGGCATCATCAATACGTACACTCATAGAATATGGAAAGTCGTATTCTGATACGCTAACGACAGCGTCAACATCAGAATTAAACATATCGAAACCCTTCTTGATATCTATAGGGCGTCTAAACGGGCACGTTGGCAACAGCAGAGCAATAATTGAAAACTGTTCAGCAATCTCTGGTTCTTGCGCGAGCTCTAAAATAAGTTCGATAACTTTAACTTTGTCGCCTGCGAGGCGGTCTGGCCTAAGGCGAGCTACAACTGCTTTATAGCTTTTTGCGATCGACAAAACTTCTTCATCATCTGAGTTGACCATGATCGAGTCAAATACAGAGGAAGAGATTGCAGCCTCGATTGTGTAACTGATAAGTGGCTTGCCATTTAATTTCTTCACATTCTTACGCGGCAAGCGCTTAGATCCGCCACGTGCTGGTATTATTGCAAGAACTCGGTCTTTCATATTCGTCCTACTAAACTTAATTTACGTCAGAGTCAGTTGATATCTGTCCCCTTTCCAAAAGTGACAGTTCATTCCTGACCAACTCTTCAACCACTTCTTTCAACGGCTTCACTGGCGACCATCCCAAGGCAGCACGGATTTTTGAAATGTCACCTGTGAGCGTTACCTCTTCGAGGGGGCGTACGTACCGTGAATCTATTTGAACATACTGTTCATAATCCAACTCGACGGACTCAAAAGCCCACCGAACCAAGTCCTTGACTGTATGAGTCTTACCCGTGGCAATCACAAAATCATCAGGCACATCTTGTTGCAGCATGGCCCACATCGCCTCAACATATTCTGGCGCATACCCCCAGTCTCTCTGGGCCTCTAAATTACCGAGAAGAAGGGACTGTTGGAGTCCAGCATGGATTCTAGCCACACCACGCGCTAGCTTTCTGGGAAGAAACTCTAAGCCCCTCCGCACCGACTCATGATTATATAGAAAGGCCGTTGCCGTATAGAGCCTATGAAATCTACGATAATAGGCTGCGAGTTGATAAGCCGACAGCTTAGCTAGACCGTAAACGGACCTTGGATTAAAAGGTGTCTGCTCATCCTGAGGAGAGGTTTTAACCGCTCCAAACATTTCAGACGAGCCCGCCAGAAAAAAACGACATTCTGGAACTGTTTCTTTTATTGAGGATAATAAAATATGCGTTCCACCAACAAGAGCAGACAGAATTGCTGGCTCTTCTACGATCGTTGACTCTACAAAACTCGGGCCAGCAAGATGATAACATTCTGTCGGCCTCACTTTTGCCACGGCATGCTCAATGCTGGTTTGCATCTCCAATATTCCAGGGTGAAGAGTAAGTTGAGAGGAAATGTGTGAAATGTTCTCGGGTATCAACGATGGGTCATTAAGTTGCCTGGGCCTTAACAAGCCATGAACCTCATACCCTTTCTCAAGTAAGAGCTCCGCCAGGTAAGACCCATCCTGACCGCCAATACCTGTAATTAATGCCACATTGCGGCGTGTCAAAACCACTGCTCCAGTCGATCAAAAGCAACCCAAAAACCCTCGCCATTATTTTTATGGCCTTGCCAAATTTCTGGAATAAACCAGGCATTCGGACAAAACTCATCAAGTTGCTTTGCCAGGAGCGCGAAATCTACTTCGCCATCTCCAATCTGAATTCCTTCTCCGTCCACGCCTTCCGCATCTACAATATGAAGATGTGACGTATGCGGTGCAATTTGATCGACAAAGCTCTTAAAGCTGGTTTTTCTATGGTTGCATGCAAGCTTAGAATGACTGATATCAAGGCAAAATTTTAAGCCCGAAGACTGAGCAAAACTAACCATATCTTCCGGATCAACGAACAGGTTGCAGTACAATTGCCCCCCAAGATACCAGGGAAATGGAGGCAGCGTCTGGGGCAATATCTCGACACCCTGCATGTCCAGTTTTGATAGGCTATCAAGCACAAGGTCGTACATCGCCTCACGGGCCTTATACGGCACGGGTGCGTTGCGTGAAAAGCCACCGAGACTAACAACAATTGGTAGCCGGTCTGACCGTTTAAAGTTCGTTTTGATCTCTAATGATAAGTCTATAACCCGCTGAAGCTCGTCTACAGATCTCTGCCGGTAAACCTTGGCACTCTCGGCAAGATTTAAAATATGATCACCGGGGAATAAGTCAGGACTATGGACAACAACATCCATATCATAGGGACCATCAATATAATCGCTAACATCGAGTTCCATATCTTTGTATGAAAGATGAAACTCTATAAAGTCCAAGGGTGCTAATTGAGAAAGCTCAGTAAAGTCGTGATATCGAACCGGTATCCCATAGGGTCGGCGGAAATTGTATTGGCGTGGCTCAACAACAGTATTTAGTAAGTCTGAAGGGTAGAAAAAATCTCCGGCCTCGAATGAGTGCTTAGCGCGCTGACCTATCAGCTCATTCAACCGATTCGGCTGCAAACCTTTTCCAGGACTCCTCACAATCAGCATATCCGGCGTGACCTGCACTCCGCTTTCAATTGGTATAGCCGCGATAACGCTTTTTGCGAGGTTCTCTCTGTTCATCCGCTCACCTTGGGTAACCGTCCTCAAATCGCCCGCCCCCATGGCTTCTTCAACATGCCGGATTGAATTTACCATTTCTCGAAATTCAAAAGGTAGCAGGCTTACTTTGTGGTCATTACCTTCCTGATTGCGATCATCCGTGAAATGTTTTTCAATGATCTTTGCTCCCAAGGCAACGGCAGCAACAGGAATGGAGTAACCCCGTTCGTGGCCAGAATAACCGACAATACAAGTGCCGATCTCTTTGAGTCGACTCATGTACTTAAGATTAACGTCCTTAAAGGGAGCTGGATAAGTTGAGTTACAATGCAACAAAGCATACGTCGACCCAAACCTCTGAAGAAGACCAACGCTTTCCCTAATTTCTTCTTCAGTAGACATCCCCGTCGACATGATAAGAGGCTTTCGCGTTTCTCCTAAAGCACGAAGTAATTCATGATTTGTGAGGTCCGCCGAAGCAACTTTATAAGCCGGAATTCCATACTGCTCTAGAACCTCTACGCTTTTTAAGTCCCAGGGCGTACACAGCGGAATCAACCCAACACTTTTACAATAATCGAAAACACTGAACATGTCTTCGTCACTTAATAATGACCGCGCAAGAACATCCAGAGTGTACTGAGAGCCCAAGTCAGCGCTTACATCATCAGGATTGCCTGCGTTTCGATAGAGGTGATCCATATGTCTCATTTGGAATTTAGCACTATCTGCACCTGCACTCGCCGCCAAATCAACCAAAGCTTTCGCCTTATCTAAACTGCCATCATGATTGATTCCAATCTCGGCAACAACAAAAGCTCGCCCTTCATCGCTGATAGCAAAGCTATCAATCTGTAGAGAGCCTGACTCTGGTCTGGCTATTGCAACGAGACGCGACCGGTTATCAACCAAGGGTACAAACTTAACGCCTTTGGTCGTCGCTTTCCCAGCGTCATCATAATATGTGACTCGCTTGGTCAGCTTTTGCCGAATAGACGAGAGTTCAGAGTTTATTGATAGAGCTTCAAAATCTTTATTTGCCACGTCGACAGCAGAGCGCTCAATATCAACATTTACCTGAGCTGCAACCCAGCGACGAAAATCACCGTCAGTGATAACGCCCTCAATCACACCATTCTTGTCAATACAGATGACAAAGCGAGATTTGTTATCGTTAATCTTGTTAAGCGCAACTCTGATACTATCGAGCGACGACACTACAAAAGGCGTAATATTACTATCAATAATCATGACATTGAGGCTCTAACAATTCAGTATGACGATAGTAACAGACGCCCGTTAAACAAACAGACATAAGGCTGCCACAGAACCATAATAGGGTTAACTTTAGGTTACCCCATAGTTACAGCAACATAGCGCTTTAAATACTCAAAGTATCAGCGTCGCTTCTGCAACGACCCTAATTAAGAGAGTTCCAATATTCGCTAGTCCATCGGGAAAACTCAAATATGCACCAAGAAGCAATTTCGATCATCACAGAGATAGAAAAAAGCATCGATACAAATGCGCTAAATTATGGTGGTGTATGTGCATGGCCGTTATTCCGACAACGGATTTGGATTCATTTAATGAATGAGTATTACAAATCCATGTCTGGCCCTAGCGCTCCATCAGTTAACAACGATGGACCAAGTTTCTCAGACGTCAGCCAACTTAACACACATATCATTGGTGGCTCTTCATCCCCACTAATCCATGTGGATCATCAAGCCTCTGAAGAGGCGATGCAAACAAGCACCGAAGCTCCTGATTTGCTATTCTTTCTGAGACCAGAGGAACATCGCGATAGCATTGGCGACAAGGCTTACGCAAAGATACTAGATAGCCTTTTTGATAGGCTCTCTCAATACAGCCGCCTGAAAATTGAACGGTTTATGTCTGACATCAACCGCAGCAATGTCAGCTTCCTTATTGACGTTGGTCACGCGCGTGTTTCTGCTACGGCATTGGGATTCAGCCCGTATGACTTTATGGAACGGACAAAGCCCTTCACAAGCGCCTTACATCTAAGTGACAACGATGGGCAAGAAGACCAGAACCTAGCTTATAGCGCGAACAGCTGGTTTTGGGAATTGCTCGAACATTACCAAGACATACCGCATGTGATAGAAGCATACGCCCTTAGCGATGAGGAAATGAAACGGTCACTCTCCTTGCCATTCTAACAAAAAGTCTACATAGCTTTAATTCGGCCACTGATAGGCTTTACCTAATTCTGATAATAATTAGCTATTACAAACATCAGCTAGAATTTGCGCAGGATTAACAGCTGAGGAATCTTCTAAAACCGCGCCCTCCGTTCGACGTGACCGATTGCTGATAGATTCCACAATAGTTTTTGCCTTAATCGCATACCCGAAAGTTCCATCCGTTATTTGTTGGTCATAGGCATCTAAACCACTTGGGTCCGTCAACGTAACAGGGCAACCAAATTTATGTGCTTCCCATGCTATTGAAGAAAATGCTGTTACAAGATGGGAAACGTTCTTTAGCAATGGATAGAGTGGCGCATGTGTTGCCACATCGATTTCATAGTTATTGAGCTCGGCTGAATCCAAAAAAGCTTTGATCAGCGGTATTCTGTGACGCTGATGTGGGTGTACACGCAGCAACCAAATCCAATCCGGTGTTAACCGCATTGCGGAAGGAATATTATCAGGAAAAAGCGTTTCATACGGCTGCAAGCCAACAAGCACAGAAACCTTACTCTTAAAGCTATCTATGAAGCGCTTTAATTCGGGTGAGAAAGTAAAAGCATCTGTTCGTCTCCATAAATCAATCCAAGGGTTTCCTGCAACTAGAGAATTAGGAGCATACTGACTGCTAATTGTATGAGCAGTTTGAAAATCTCGGATCATCTCATCCCAGCAAAAGAAAAAATCAGGCAAAACTTCGTAACCATCATTCGGAATCCGTGTCCAATGGTTGTATAGGGCATGATAGGGTCCTTGCTGTCCATGCTGGACGTCAATCGTCGGAACGCCCAATTCTTTGCATGCCCAAATCAAAGCAAATATATCAGTCGTATAATAACAGATTACACAGACAGCTTTCGGCTTTATCCGTTTGAGAATATCTGAAAATGTCTTTTTGCGAGACCAGATACGCGGCAAGTGATGAGTTAATGCAGAAAAATTGATGGGACTGCCGCTGAACCGTTGAAAGACTTTATTTACGTCATCAAAGCCTTCAACGCTCTGCGGAATTCCATCCAAGAGGGACTCGTCATTCCAATCGGGCAAGGTATAACCGGCCGTGGGTTCAAACCTTCCTTCAGGAGGCGGTTTATTTAGGTCATTAAATTCAATCTTGAGCGCATTAAGTTTTCCACGGCATAGATCAAGCCAAGGATCAAATAGCCGGTTGTACGCTAGGCCATCAACGAGATCTGTATGATCAAGAAGGCGAGAGACAAACATGACATCCACAGGAACTTGCCCGTCAATTGCACTTTTTTGCCAATCTTCTATAGCAACACGGTCTATTTCCGATCCAGTCCACTTCAAGCTCAAATCAGAATAGGCGTTGTTTTTAATCTCGTCAGTTGAAGTCGGCTGCTTTGGATCTTTTGCGCCACGCGTAAAATGATGCATGCGCCTGACAAGAGGCCAAAGCTTTAAATCACCAAATTTCAGTTTGTTGACGTCAACAGCAGCTTCAACTGCAACCAATTCGTCAGCAATCTGTTTAATACGGCTTACTGCTGTCATAAAATTATAGAAACCTATAAAGTTAGATGCGCTAATCAGGACTAATTAATTAGTCCAAGGCAAAAAAATAGCCCTAGCAAGCTACTTGTCTGAGATACTGCAAGTTTGTGAACACAACCAGAATAGCCTGCTCACAAAATTTCATCTAAGCGACAAGACCGTTCTTAGTAAAAGATAAACTAGAAGACTGAGAAATCATTATTAGATGAATCGGCGCTTTTAATAACATATGACATATTGCGCTTATCTTCCCATTTAAATTGACGATTTATGAATAGTGGTCCATTTTGTCTGTTAGAATATTTTGATTTTATAACACTAACAGCATCTGCACCCAAAGACTCAGAAAGGCACAGTAATACTTCATCAAAGCTCATTTTATATTTATTTACATCGACACTGCGGCCTTGAGAGTACGCGACAAACTCTTCACAGGCATCAATAGTTGCTTGAGCATCATCAAACGGCCAAACCCACCTAGCAAAGGTGTTATGGTAATTTACACCTTTACCAAGTGCCATACCTTGCTGCCTTAGCGACTTTGGAATATCTCTTGATTTATGTGGCCAATTTAAGTTGTTAATAATGTAGTTACATTTACTATTGAAGTAAGACAGCGCCGCTGTGCCTCCGTCACCAATATTTAAAGATGCCAACTCATATAAAGCAGATCGAAACGGTAGGCTTAATGAGATTTCACGAGCAACGTATGCACCTGGAATAAAGTTATCACTGACTTGTAACGCCAAATCATAGTCAGGGACAAAAAAAACAAAGTATCCTTGTTGTTGCATGTATTTAGCTATGTTGATTAAAGTTTCTGGGGATGAGTTACGCTGCAGCAAATGTGCAGAGCCTCTTGCAGTGATAGTGATAAACTTTTGACCTGGACAAACCCGATTTACGAGTTGCTTTGTCAGTTCAATCGCTCTCTTAGGTGCGGCTATGCTTTTGGGTCCATAGCCAAGATAAGAGTTGAGCGTTGGTGTGTTAATTTGTGCACAATCAGATGACACATCCACACTATAATCAACTGGAAATTTATAAGTTCCCGCTGCATCAACAAGTTCACTAGCATTCTCCCGAGTTCGCAGTAAAGTGTGTGATGTATTCGTTTTATAAAGTGATAGAGCTGGCAACAATATACTCATCAGCCTCCATCGCTTTATGTCTACTCCATATTCATTAGTCCAATTAAACCCGTCATTTAATCCAGGAACAAAAATGGTGTGTGTGTGATCACAATCAGTTGTCTCAGCACGAGCAATCTCCGCTGAAACAATCTGTACCACAGCATTAAAAGTAGGGGGGGCGTGGTCGAGATCGTAAAAATGATAGAATACTTTTTCATCAGCCACGATATAGGACACTTTTCAGGTAGATAAAAAACATTTAGATTATGCACTTTATTTAAAGATTCGATTAAGAATTGATGAACATACTGCGAAACTATCCAAACATTAGTGTCAGTAATATAAACTGTATCTATCAGAGATGAGCATAATTTTTTAGATACAAAGTTATACTCTGCATTATAGCTCTTTGATTAGAGTTAAGAGGCACACGCTTTTATTTACACTGCTGGTATTGCAGTAGAGCCCAGCAACTATGATACAGGTAGGCTTTAGTCATTTTCCGCAAGCCTAAACACTTAACTAACAATTTACGTGTTGGTGATAACTAATGCACAGGAAATCACTAGACCTATGAAGTGAACAAATGCTCAACTGGTTGACAGAAACGCAGGATCTATATACACGCGCTGGCGCTGCAGACCTTCAGAGTAAAATTCATGAAGGAATGTTAGAAAAATTCAGCACACCCGAAGCTGCTAATGATTTCATCACTTCTGGACGTAACGCGTGGCGTAAATCGGCCGTAGTCCGCAGCCAATTGGTGATGGGGCACAGTTTTCAAGGTAAAGTTCTGGAAATTGGAGCCGGTAGCGGTTGGTGTTCCAGCTTACTATCGAATATTGACGAAGTTCAGCACATCTACTGCCTCGATTATGACCCAGTAAGCGTCGAACTGCTTATGCCATTGGTGCAAAAATCATTCGGCGCCAACCCAAAAAAGATAGAAAGAGTATTAGGCTCTTACAACGACATGCCACTCCAAGATGAAATAGATCTAGTCATTTCAATAGGGGCCTTGCATCATGCAGAAAACCTTGTTGCTTGTCTGTCATCTTGCTTCTCAGCACTGAAGCCAGGAGGCTGGTTGTTCGCAACCGAGCCAGCATATTATGATTCTGAAAGTAATTCAGACATCCTCAAACGTTATAAAACTGAGGATCCAAATGCGCTCAAGAAATATGGCAAAATCACAAAGCATGAAGACAACTCTGATCACTATTACCGCATAAGCGAGTACATTGCAGCTGGGTATGGTGCTAAATTTGATGTCTTTCCATTTGTTTTCGACTTAGATGGCCACCGTCATGCTGACGACAACACTCTGCGCCTTAGAAAGACCAGCTCAGGCTTTCACACCAACGTTCTTTACCCATATTTCGCGCCCAATCCATCCAATCCTGTTTTTGACCGTCTGTTTCTTATGCTTCAAAAACCTTTGAACGGTGGCATAGAACTTGGTCACAAAACTTCTCTGATCTAGATCATTAGCGCTAATAGTGCTTAGCATGCCTGCCTATTTGTTTGGACACCAGGCTTCCACTTCATATTGGTCTCATTTGCAGAATTTCACCCACTCCCACCGCCGACCCAGGAAAATCCGTAAACACGCCATCCACACCCAAAGCAAAGAAGCGTCGGTATTCAGCTAACGGATCACCATTGTAAGGCTTCATCAAGTAGCGGGGCTCGTCTCTAAACGTGTAGGCGTGCACCACCAAACCAGCAGCATGCGCCCGGGAAATCAGGTCCGTCACTGGAAACGGATTGCCCTCACGGTCTTGCGGCACAATCAACACTTTCCACGGCCCAATGCCATCCGCATAGGTCGCAATATTTTGAAGCCCCCTGTCCGTAATCATGTCTTGATAGGACAAACTTGCTCCTGCGATTGCTTGATCAAAGGGTTGCTCTGTTCCAAAGCCTAGCAACTGTACGAGGCGCACATCAGTCGCCTCATTCAGTGACTTTAGATTTTTCACTTCAAAAGATTGAATGAACACCCAGTCATCAGTGCGCGTCAAACCAGCAGCTCTCAGTGAACCCAAAAGTGGCTGCTCTAATGCCAACCCTATACTTTGATGATAACTCGGGTGCTTCGTTTCCGGGTAAATCCCAACCGGACGCCCCCGCACAGCGCTCTCGCGTTTGATCAACGCGAGCACTTCATCAAGCGTTGGAATTAGGTATTTCCCATTCAAACTTTGATCGCGGAACGGCAATCGCTGTGTTGCGCGCAGCGTCTTTATTTCAGCCAGGGTGAAGTCTTCCGCAAACCACCCGGTAAATTCGAGACCATCAATCAAACGCGTTGTCTTGCGCTCGGGAAATTTTAGCGCAACGTCGGTCGTATCCGACAACTCATTCTCGTGTCGTGCAATTAAGACACCATCTTTAGTGCTGATCAAATCTGGCTCGATGAAATGAGCACCTTGGGCAATTGCCAATTCATAAGCTTCTAGGGTGTGCTCTGGTAAAAGGCCGCTCGCCCCGCGATGCCCAATAATCAGCGGCCACGGCAGGGATTGCGCTGACACTGCGGCGGGAAAGAACAGTGAACAGGCAACAGCAACAATAATGCGATAAACCATGGAGCCTCTCCTATGAAGAAGGGTTTATCTTACATGCAGCAATAAGGGTAAAGAACGTCTCATCTACGACCGTCAAAAAACGGTCACTTTGGCTTCAAACTTAATTCTAAAACGCTTGAATTTAAGATGCAGCAGTCTCTTTATTCCGCGCGGCCATTTTGTCGAAATGCGCCCAAACACCATCAGCCCCGTGCCATTCACCCCTGGTCGCATTCTTTGAATATTCCGTGGCACGCGCTTCAAAGAAGTTGGCATGCTCAACACCATTTAGAATTTCTTCCAACCAGGGAATAGGATGTTCTTTGATATTGTAAATTGGCTGCAGGCCAAGTTGCTGCAAACGCCAATCTGCAATGTAACGGATATACGACTGAATATCCTTTGGCGTCATGCCATTGATAGGCCCCATTTCAAACGCCAGGTCGATAAATTTGTCTTCCATATCGACAACCGTGCGGGCGCAATCCGTAATGTCATCCTTCAAGGCAGGCGTCAGGCATTGTGTTTCCTGGCAAAAGGTATGAAAGAGTTTGATCATGCCTTCACAATGCAGGCTTTCATCACGCACCGACCACGACACGATTTGCCCCATACCCTTCATTTTATTTTGGCGCGGGAAGTTCAATAGCATGGCGAAGCTGGCAAACAGCTGCAGCCCCTCGGTGAAGCCACCAAACATTGCGACAGTGCGCGCAATTTCCGCCGGATTGTCGACGGTAAATTTTTGCATGTAATCATGCTTGGCTGCCATTTCTTCATATTCAAGAAAGGCGGTAAATTCACTCTCGGGCATGCCGATTGTCTCAAGCAGAAGCGCATACGCGGCAATGTGAACAGTCTCGATATTCGAGAACGCGGCCAACATCATTTTAATTTCCGTTGGCTTAAAGACCCGGCTGTAACGCTCCATGTAATTGTCGTTCACTTCAACATCGGACTGTGTGAAGAAACGGAAAATCTGAGTCAGAAGGTTGCGCTCGGAATCCGTTAGATTATTCGCCCAGTCTTTACAATCTTCACCCAAAGGCACTTCTTCCGGCATCCAGTGAATCTGCTGCTGGCGTTTCCAGAAGTCATGCGCCCACGGATACCGGAACGGCTTATAGCTATGGCTCGGCGTTAACAGGCTGGGCTTGGTGCTGGGTGAAATACTATTCATGACTTATCCGGTACAGCTGCTGCGCTGAAAGTTAATATGTTGACTCAGAGACTTACTGGCAGGCGAGGCATTCTTCATAGTCTGTCCGCTCGGACAGCGCCAATTCAGCTTGAGGCCACGCTCGCGTGTTATCAGATTCGACGCCACCAGCAAAGCCAGCGCGCTGCACTGATTTGGAGCGGCAGTAATACAAACTTTTCACGCCTGACTCCCATGCTTTCCAATGCAGCATCATGAGATCCCACTTGTCGATGTCAGACGGTATAAACACATTGATCGACTGACCTTGGCAAACAAAGGGGGTGCGGTCGGCTGCCATTTCGACAACCCAACGCTGATCAATTTCAAAGGCCGTGCGGAACACCGCTTTCTCGTCATCTGTCAGGCCATTGAGATGCTGCACAGACCCTTCGTTTTCCAGGATTGAGGTCCACGTGCCTTGGGTATTCAAGCCCTTGCTCTCTAGAATTTCTGTGAGGTGCTTGTTCTTTACCGTAAACGACCCTGACAAGGTTTTATGTGTATAAATGTTTGCCGGAATTGGCTCAATGCAAGGACTCACGCCGCCACAAATAATGCTGATGGACGCTGTCGGCGCTATGGCCATTTTATGGCTAAATCGCGCCATCAAACCGGTTTCAGCGGCGTCCGGGCAGGGACCGCGCTCTTCCGCCAAAACAACCGAAGCCGCATCAGCGCCTTTACGAATGTGCTTAAACATCCGCACATTCCATGACTTTGCCATGGCGCTCTCGAAAGGCACATCACGCTCCTGCAAGAAGGAGTGAAAACCCATCAACCCAAGACCAACTGAACGCTCGCGCATCGCCGAGTATCTGGCCTGTGCCATGCTGTCAGGTGCGCGGTCAATAAAGTCTTGGAGCACGTTATCAAGGAACCGCATAATGTCTTCAATGAAGCCTTCATCTTTCGACCATTCGTCCCATTTTTCAGCATTCACGGACGACAGGCAGCACACGGCAGTGCGGTCTTCGCCAAGATGATCCGGGCCCGTATGAAGCATGATCTCGCTGCACAAATTCGACGTCGTCACCTTCAGACCCAGGTCTTTTTGGTGTTTCGGCATCTGCCGATTAACCGTATCTGAGAAAATCAGATAGGGCTCACCTGTTTGCAGCCGCAGCTCCAGAACTTTCTGCCACAATGCGCGGGCATTTACAGTTTTCCGCACAGAGCCATCTTTCGGGCTCAACAGATCAAATGGTAGGTCATCGCGGACGGCTTCCATGAAGGCATCCGTAATATTAAGGCCATGATGCAGGTTGAGGCTTTTGCGGTTGAAGTCACCAGACGGCTTGCGAATTTCAAGAAATTCTTCAATTTCCGGATGATGAATATCCAGATACACCGCCGCCGATCCGCGACGCAGAGAGCCCTGTGAGATCGCCAATGTGAGGGAATCCATAACCCGCACAAAAGGAATGATTCCCGAGGTGTGGCCGCAGTTCTTAACCTTCTCGCCGATAGAGCGTACGCGCCCCCAATAGGTTCCGATACCGCCGCCGTTTGACGCCAGCCAAACGTTTTCCATCCAGGTATCAACAATCCCATCCAGGTCGTCGTTCACGGAGTTTAAGAAGCAAGAAATGGGGAGACCGCGATCAGACCCGCCATTCGACAACACCGGCGTGGCCGGCATAAACCATAAGCGAGAAATGTAGTCATAAATGCGCTGAGCGTGATCAAGATCATCCGAATAGGCCAAGGCAACACGCGCAAACATGTCCTGATAAGATTCACCAGGTAGCAAATATCTGTCTTCCAGCGTGGCTTTGCCAAAATCGGTCAGAAGCGCATCTCTGCTCCGGTCGACTTTAATCGACGGAACGACGGCAAAAGATTTGTCGTCGGAGGACTTCTGTTTCTCGGGCTGGGGTGAACGGGCGACGGTTTTCTTATCAGCTTCCAGCGCGTAGGCCATGTATTCCCCTCGGTGTTTAGGCGCCCGAGCAACCCCAGGGCGCATATGCAGACTCAATCCAGCGCCAAAGAGGACATTTTAGAGACTCGAATCCTGTTCGCTGCTCTATAGTTCTTTAAAATCAAGAACTTAGGAGCACCGCTGCGGCAACGATATCGTTGCGAGTCCGCTAATTTTTGGCTGGTTGGATTTATAAAATCCGAAACACAGCCCCCTCAAGTCCTCTTACCCTCATGATCTAGTCATCGATGAGGTAAGCGCCACAACATATGGTGCTGAAATGAGGCGATTTCGTCAACTACATTTTGGGTTTTTGCCGCAAATTTAACACAATATATGGTGTCTAAATGGCTTGACAGAATTGTGTAAGACTCAACTGCCGCAGGAAACTGGGGTTTTCACAAAACAGTATTTCGCAATCCAATCCGGCAAAACCCTCACCCGCTATGCGTCAAACGGGATGCTGCATTGCACAATTATGAGTGGTTAGCTATATTGCTTTGCAGCATTATCATTGCAGAAAGATTACAGAAAGGTCTTTGAGATGGCATACAGCGAAGTAAACGATTTGATCCGGTTCCTTGGCGAAACAGCTCAAGAACTCTCTATTGCTGCAGTCATGGCTTCCGCAGAAAAAGCAAAAGAGATGCGTGACGAAGCCGAAGAGATTATGGCGCTACGTTCAAATCTGCTGCAACGCGTCTGGGACAACGAAATGAACGCGCAAATGCCCCTCCCCCTCAGCATTAAAGAAGCCGCATAACGGCTCCTGCGCAGTTCATGAAAAACCCGGCTGTTATGGCCGGGTTTTTTTATGCCTGAAAATAGGCTGCCGATACTAACCGCCACGGTAGCCAAGACGCCGTGCATTCTCAATACACGCGGCGCGGTTTGCAAAAGCTTTGTTGGATGCACCCAACGGCTTGCCGGCTCCATCCTTAAGACGCCAGCGCCACTTTTTAGACTTATCTGTGTAAAACTCCCAGGTGTCTCCAGGGCCCTCATGATCGTCGGGCATAAGTGATCGAATGCGCTGTTTGGCTGCAGGAATGACTTTTTCTGCTGATCTGTTCAAGAGTGACTTGAGATCCTTGAGTTCCTCATCAAGAGCCCCCCGGACCTTACTAAACTGTTGATCTGCTGATGAGACCAGCCTGCCAACATCTTTCTCAATCTTACCAAGTCGCGCCTTATTCTTTTCAGAACTCAATTGCTGCTCAGCCAACTCTTCAAAGGCTTCAAGCTTAGCGGCCACCGCAGACGACACAGCTTTCAACCGACTCTCGACCTTGGCGGAGGCTTTCTTCAGGCGTTCCAATTCGGGTGCCGCCGCCCGTCGCGCTTTCTCAGTAGCCTCTGTAACGGTCTTTTTTGCGCGGGCTGTGGGCGATTGGTCAGCCGGTTGCGGTGCTGCAGGCATAGGCTTAGCCGCTGCCTTTGGCTTTGATTGCGGCTTTGATTGCGGCTTTGATTTTGGCTTCGCAGATGATGTGGCCATGGTTTAAGTCCTTGTGGTTGAACCAGACGCTGAATTCCGTCGAAAAACCTTACCTCGAGTCGCCTTAAAATGCGATTCTTGATCCCTTAAATGGGTTTTGTCCTGTTCAGCCGCAAGGAGTCCGGCTCGCTTTTCGGGAGAAACCATGAAGAGTCGAACCGCACTCAAAATGATTCAGCTTTCGTTAAACAATCCCCGGAATCAGTAGGGTCAGACAATGCCACCGGGGCTCTCTCTCCTCCCTCCCACCCCACGATCTCCGGTGCTCTAGCGGCGAACGCCCCCCACGCGTTCGCCGCTTTTTTTCAGGACAGCCCGCCCTAACCGGCTACACTCAGCTGGTCGTTATTAAGGGGGTCATCATGCTCAGCAAAGTCGTCAGAACCGTCGCGATCAGCATCGCCACTGGCATCATCGCATTCACCAACACCGTCTCAGCGCAGACCGAACCACCCGTTCAAGCGCAACACGTGCGCACTATGATCGTCACGTGCAAGATCGAAGAAACGGTGAAGTTTTATCGCGACGTGCTGGGCATGGATGTCATCCGCGATGACGGCGGCGCCCCAATCCAAGTGGCCGCGCAAATTATCGACATGCCCGAAACCAGTTTACTGCGTATGGCGATTTTCGTCGGCAAGGGTGAGTATCCGGCCGGTCCCATTATCGGCAGCCGCATCGGGATGCTGGGCCTCATGGACCCCAATGACCCTGCCTGTGCCAGCGTCGACAAGCCAAACCAACGCACCCTGCATGGCGGCGTCATCATGCCGGTGCGCGTGTCCAATACGGCTGAGATTTTAAAGCGCGCCAAAGCCATGGGGATCGAAGTGATTAAAGAAGGTCCGTCCCCGTCTCGTAAAACCATGCAGACGCTGCTGTATGATCCCAATGGCATCGTGCTCGAACTCTTTGAGTTAAACGTCACTCCCCTGCCCTAGCACTTAGCGATGCCTTCAATTCTTCTCCTTATTGCGTTGGCTCTGGGTATGAGCAGTGCCCAGGCTGAGGAGCCTATCCCTCTGACCATCGTCTCGTTCTCAGCGCCGGACTCCGCCCATGGCCGCCGCTGGGTCCGGTTCAATAACGAGGTTGAGCAAACGCTGGGAGATAAAGTGGCCCTCAACATGCTCACCGGTGGGCAAGTGGGAAACGAAGAGAATATGTTGTCCAGCTTGCGCCGGGGCCGGGCGCAGATGGGCATTGTCTCGATTGGGGCGCTGGCCGCTCTGGTGCCTGAACTGTCCGTCCTTGCGGCACCGTTCCTGTTTGAGTCAGACGCCGAAGCCGACTTCGTAATGGACCACTATCTGTTCGAGCCTTATGCCGCATTGCTGGCAGACCGTGGCCTAACCTTGCTGAAATGGGAAGAAGGCGGCTGGCACAATCTGTATGGCCGCAAGCCCCTGACACTGCCGTCAGACCTGGCTGATTACCGTTTGCGGTCTTCGGCGACGGAGGCGACGCGGTTGTTCCTGGCGGAAGCACAGGCCGATGTGGTGGTGCTGGATTTTGGCGATATGGTTGCCGCGCTGGACACCGGCCTGGTCGATGGTGGTGTGACAACGTCAGTGATGTATCGGGTCGCAGGACTGTATGAATCTGCGCCGCATTTCACCCTCACCCGCCATGCTTTTGCCCCGGGGGCGCTGTTGGCCAACAAAGCCTGGGCGGATAACACCCCCCCGGAGATCTTAGCCGCCATCTTGAGCGCCCAGGGGTCTGTGGACGACAACCGCAAACTGGTGCGCCAGGAAGCGCTGGAATCCTTGGTGCTGCTAAAGGATGCAGGCATCACCTTGCATGAGTTAACCGATGAGCAACGGCAAGCGTGGAGGAACATTGCGACACCGGTTCAACGCAAGCTCATGGCCGACATTGGCGGTCAGGCAGAATGGTTTTTCGCCCTCGCGTTAGAAGGCAAGCAGGCGTTTAAAGCCGCGCGATGATTAGGTGCCGATGATGTCGCCGTCTATCCGCGTAATTGCGATTACCGCCGGACGGGGTGGATGTGAGTAGACAAAGTCTGGCCAACGCGTTGGCGTCTCGTCAAGCGTGGCCACCCCTTCTCCAGGATGTTGAATTGCCAGAAAAAGCGTTCGGCCATCTGCGCTAAACGTCGGGCTACAACATTCAGCACCAGCGGGTGGACAATAAAACAGCCTGGGCATAGCCCGGCCGGGGCCTTGAACGTCCATCACATATAACGCGTCATGCCCCGAGGGTTGAACTCCATCGGTGCACACCCACAACCGGCCTGTCGGATCAAACCCTATATTGTCAGGGTCGGTGAACCAGCCATACCGTGAGGTTTCTGGGTGAAAGGCAGCTTCATGATCTGGATTGGACGGGTCTCCACAAAGCGCAAAAACCTCCCATGTGAAGACGCTAGCTGCATGATTTGGACCACTTTCCGTGGGCGGGGGTGAAAGTTCGAGCAGGTGGCCAAAACGGTTACTTGGGCGAGGGTTGGCCGCATTAGGCTCCACCCGGTCCGAATTACTGGTGAGAGCAACATAGATATCACCCGTTTGAGGGTGTGGCGCAAAGCCCTCTGGAGAATCCATAGGCGTCGCTTCAAGCAAATCAGCAGCGCGGCGGGTATTAATCAGAATATCAGCCTGACTGTAAAAACCATTATCCGGTGTCAGTGGCCCCTGACCAAAGACCAACGGAAGCCATCGGACTTTGCCGTCCTCTTCAAACCTTGCGACAGACAAAATTCCGTCATCAAGCAAATCTTTGTTGGCGTCACGATCTTCTGTATTTACGCGCCGCGACGAAACGAAGCGATAACAGTATTCAAATTCCCAATCATCTCCCAGATACACAACGAGGCGTCCGTCTGGGGCAAGAACAGTCGACGCCCCTTCATGGGCAAAACGGCCCAGAGCTGTGCGTTTAACCGGTGTCGAGTCAGGATCAAAGGGATCAATTTCCACAACCCACTCAAACCGGTTTGGTTCGTTGGGCTCACGCTCTAGCTGAAAGCGCTCGTCGACCCGGCCCCAGCCATACTCATCATTGTTCTTGTCATCGTAGTAATAGCGGCGAAGCAGTTCCGGATTAGGGGTGTTTTGGTAGTCACCTGCAAAAATCCAACCGGCCCCTTCTTCACAAGTCAAAACGGTGCCCCAGGGCGTAACACCACCGTTGCAGTTTGAGACCGTTCCGAAAACGGTTCGGCCTGTCGGGTCCTTTGTCGTAATTAACTCTGGCGTGCCTGCCGCAGGACCAGACAAAGTAATTGGCGTCGACATCGAAATTCGGCGGTTATAAGAGCTGCTGCGATCGACCGTCCATGAACGGCCCATGCGCCGTATTTCAACAACCGAACACCCAACGCTGGCCATCGTTGTTCCAAGTTGCTCAAGAGTCATCTCATGCCCGGCAGTTTCTTCAGATAATCCAGGCCACATAAGATGGGGATTGGGATACTCATGATTAACGAACAAAAGCCCGTGCGTTGGATCGGCCTCATCATCAAACGGGAGAAACACCGTGAAGTCGTTATTGACGCCAAACTGGCTCAAGGCTGTTTCAGCTGTCTGTGCTGCAGGATTAAAGGGCTCAGCATTTTCAAATAGTGGGTCACCCCAAGCAACAATCACTTCAGACTGGTAGCCCTTTGCCAGGACTTCTCCCTCTGTGCGTTGCAATCTGATCTCCTCAAAACCCAGACTACTAGACTGTGTGGCGGTTACCGCCTGACTAAACCGGGGAGCAAACGCAGTTGCTGCAATACTGCTTCCCGCGCCGACAAGAAGCTGCCGGCGGGAGAGACGGCGCTTAACCAGCTGACCCAACGCTGGGGCAAGGCTGCGGCAACGCCTGCGGCGTGACCGGCCACGATCATTATGAACAATCGTCATGCCGGTGCGCCAAGGTGTGCTGATCCGCCAAGCCCTAGGTTAAAAACGTGCAGAAAGACCAAAGGTCACTGTCCGGCCGTTGAATGTCACATCCTCTGGGAATCCTGGGGTCTTGCCCAACGTCTTATTCACGACTGGATCCAGCCCGCCATCAAGAATGTCAATGGCGTTCACGTAAGCTGTGACATTGTCGGTCAATGCGTAACGCGCCTGCACATCGAGGGTCTTGTAAGACTGCTGATACTTGTCGATCAGGTAATCCCCCAATTCTTCAAGAGACCTGCCGCGCACCGTGTAGGCGATGTTGGTTTCCACACCGTACTTTTGATAGGTCAAAGCCGCCGTGCCGACATAGCTTGGTGCATTGAAAAACGGCACTTTTCCCCGACCATCAAGGCCCGTATCAGCAGAACTGTCTTGCAGGGTCAGGTTCGCATAGACGCCAAACCCGCCCCAGAAACCATCTAAGTTGGTGAACTGATTGACGAAGTTCAACTCAACGCCATAGACTTCAGCTGTGTTGCCATTAAACACGGTTTCAGCGTCGATATTGAACCCAGGGAATCTTGCTTCCAGATCTGCGACAGAAACTTCGCCCTCTGGCGCTGCATCAAAGAATATGAAGTTATCTATAGTTTTATAGAAAACGTTGGCTGAGGCGAGACCGATATTTTCCAGATAGTACTCAACGCCTAAGTCAAAGTTCCACGCATAGGCTGGCTTGAGGTCGGGGTTGCCGATAAACGCCTCCAAGGAGTTTTCATCGTCAATCTCAATTTCGGTGGCCGCATTCAGAAACGCAAATTCTGGGCGAGCCAATGAGGTGAACGCAGCTCCTCGGAAGATCAAGTCATCGGACGCCCGGTAGTTCACTTGCAGGCGCGGAAGGATTTGCGTGTTGCTGGACGTGGAGACGCGGCCCTGCAAAATCTCATCATCTTCCGTCTCTATGACTTCAAATCCCTCGGATTCAAAGTCGAGGTATTCAACGCGGACACCACCTATGGCTTCCCATGGACCTGACGTAAACATGGCCATTCCATAGCCAGCGTATATGGTCTCTGTGCCATTATAGCTGTCCTCATCCGGCAGATCTCCATCATAGTCGTTCTCTAAGACGCCGTCGTTTACCAAACGCGTGCCAATGTTGCGCCAATCGCGAATGGCGTCTGGGTTAAGACGCAAAATCTGGCCATAAGGTGAGCCAATGTCGCTGGTATCCAGAAAACCGCCGCCATCGAATACAGACCCGATAAGATCTAAATCTCCATCTGCCTCAAGCACATTGGCCTCAAACAAAGACCGCTTGGACCGCAAGGCCTTAGCTCCACCCTTAATGTACGATATAGACGGAGATGAAGGCTCATAGGTTACATCAATTTGGCCAACGTATTTACGGTCCTTAGAAACGTCCTCGTCAATGTCATTGCCGCCCAGTGAAAAATTTGAAGGATCGCGAATAGCTGCTTCGTCTGCTGCCGACAAAATAGGCTGTGGAAAAAACGGGTTGCTATAATTGTACAGAACCCGGTCTGATAGTTCGTATTCAAAGGCCACTTCGTAGTCGTTCGGCTCATCAAACAAACCGCGTGCATACCCAACCGAATATTCGACCGTAAATGCATCGAACAACGTTTCTCCGCCAAAGGTGAGCGTACTATTGGTAAACACAGACTCTTCGTACTCGCTGCGCACTTGGTAAACTGTTCCGCCTTCTGGGTCGAACACACCATTTTGATACAATTCATCGTCATCAGCGATAATGAAGAATCCGCTGCTTAGCTCGATGTCTTCCAGCTTGTTGTAGCTGCCTTTGGCGTACAGAGACGTTGCATCACTGACGCGATAATCAAGCGCTATGGACGCACCAATGTTTTCGCGCTCGTTGTCAAAGTTGCCGAGACCAAACCACCAGGGAATGAGTGTGTTGCCACCACTCAAATCCACGGGTTCACCTTCATCCTGCTCGAATAGAGGGATGTATTCTTCATCCTGCAGGTTGTTGTATCCTAATGTATAGCGTTTGTTGTAGGTAGCTGAGATCAAGAGACCAAAATTGCCATCCGTACCAAACACGTCACCGTAGGTGCCAGTAAACTTTCCGCCGAGTTTTTCATCAAAGTCGTTATAGTTGCCCTCGATATTCAGAGCGATAATGCGGTCATTGGCGTCGAAGGCGGATGCTGTTTCTAGCTCGACGGACCCGCCGATGCCATCGCCATCCATGTCCGGCAGTAAGGTTTTATTAACCACGATCTTCGACAGCGCATCGACCTGCACGACATCAAGCGGCACCCGTCGTGATTCTTTGTCTGTCTGCGCCACGTTCATGCCGTTGAGCTTGAAATTGTTGAGGCTGGAATCGAGGCCACGGATTGATATGAACCGGCCTTCGCCGCCTTTTTCTTCGCGGTTGATCGATATGCCCGGAACACGCTGTAATGCTTCAGCGGCGTTAGTGTCCGGAAAGCGCCCGGCTTGGTCAGCGGACACCACATTGGAAATCGTCGACGACATCCGCTGTTGGTTCAACGCCGATGCCTGAGCCCCGCGTTGGCCGATGACAATGATTTCATCAATGGCATCACCACCAAACACGGAAATGGTTGGACGCGATATGGCACCGGCTGCGACCTCAATGGCCTGCCGCTCATCAGGAAATCCAATATAAGAGAACGTGAGTGTATACGTGCCCGGTGCGAGGTTTCTGAGGCTGAAGGCCCCTTCTGCGCCAGTGGATGCTGTGTCACCGGTTTCTTCAACGCGCACGCGGACGCCTTCAAGGGAGGCTCCAGAGTTGGCATCTACAACGCGGCCAGCGACCTGACCGAGTTGCTGCTGGGCCGAAGCAGATGCCGCGATGACCAGAGGAATAAGACCAGCTGTGACCGGCAAGCCAAACGCAAACACCCCAGCCAGGAGTTTAGATTTAAGTGTCTTTTGAAAATATGGGTTCTGCATGACGCCCTCCAGAAAACGATGGATTACATCCATCCGAATCTTCCGAAGGCAGAAACAGAGCGTAAGACAACCTTCGGGACAAATCCGGATCGGATATTTCCTTCAAGCTTCTAAGCCCTGGTCTTGAGGTGGCGTAAAAACGTCATGTCCGCAAGAAGTTGCCGGTAAGCAAGAGTTGGGCGCAATAAACAGGAGACGGCGCTTAGCCTCAATGGCCAAACGATGAAAGTTTTATGGCGTTTAAAAGTCAGAACGTTTTCAGAACTGTGAGAGTCTTTATTCAGGCTCTCTTTTTGAGCTCGGCCCGCGCCCACAGGCCGACCGTGCCGACAATGAGGGTCGAAGACAGCAGCATGGCCACGCCTGCCCCGATGGGTCCGAGTGTCTGAGTCAGTAAGATGAGCAACGGCACATACACACAAAAGACAACCACCGCATTGACCCTGAGCGGCACACTGGGCCGGCCCATGGCATAGAGCGCGGGGTCGAAACTGAAGCCCGCGATGGTGAGGGTCGCCGCTGCCACCAGCAACACAAGCACACCATAGGCCGCAGCGAAGTCTGGCCCAAAAATCAGCGCCAACAGGTGATCGCCGAGCAGCGCAATCAACGCGAGAATGCCAAGCCCAACCCCGCCGGCCAGCAGAGCAGCGCGGCGAATCAGCCCGCCGAAATCGGCCCAGTTGCCGGTGGAGCCGAGGCGGGCAAACTCCGGATAGATAGACTGGGTGAGCAGCTCGGCCGGTTTGGTGAGGGCGGTGGCGACTTCCCGGGCAACTTTGAACAGCCCTGCCGCCGCCGGGGTGGCAACCGCGCCAACCAGAAGCGTGCTCATATGGCCGGTGACCATTTGCAACGATGAATGAAAATTGGAGGCCAGGCAAAAGCCCCAGATGCCAGCGTGGGTGCGCGTTACACCACCCAGCGACCAGCGCATGTTGGTCAGGCGGCCTTGCTTGACGCCCTCGCGCCAGCCGAGCCCCACCAGGATCAACCCGCCAATCACGCCTGCGACAAACCAAGCCAGCAGATAGGCCCACAGGGGCGCATCCAGCAGCACAGCAATCGCCACACCGATCAGACGCAGCGCCGGAGTGATGATCACCTGCCAGGCGAGAATGTCGAAGCGGTCGTAAAGGCGCAGTAGGCCGGTGGGGGTGGCCACAATGGTGAACAGGATTAACAAACTATAGGGCTGGGCATAGGCGATAATCTCGCCACTCCAGCCCAGATACGGCCCCACCAGAGGGGCTGCAAACCAGGCCACCGTCGCGCCCAGCACAACCCCGGCCACATCGAGCAGGGTGGTGAAGGAAATCAGGCTCTGAAAGCCTCGCGTATCGTCAGTCTGGGTGCTGATTGCGCCATAGCGAATGACCGCCTGCCAGGAGTGAAAGGTGCTGAGGCCGGTGATCACCTGGACATAGGTTTGCACCAGCACCAGCAGACCGAATTGCTCGATACCGAGGCCCCGCGCCGCCAGCCCGAGATAAGCCAGACCCAGAACACCGGTGGCGGTTTTCCCACTGAGCAAAAACCCAGCATTTTTGAAGACCCGCCGAAACACGAGATCGGAGAACCAGGTGGTTCTCACACGCGCTGGCTTTGCTGCGTCAGGCGCTGTCTCGTCGTCTCGGCTCATAAAATCCCCTTTTGAATCCAGCGTCTTAATGGCGTAAGTATCGCAGTATCGCAACATTGCGCTGCTCGTGATGGATTTTATTTATGTCGCAAAACTCCGTTTCCGCACCCAAGTCCGGTGCCCAAAAACTCACGGCCCTCGTGCTCGCCGCCAGCCGCAAGGGGCCTGGCGATGCGGTGGCGCAACTTCAGGGCAAAAGCCACAAATGCCTGGTCAGCCTGAATGGCACGGCGATGATCGAGCGGGTGCTGCAAACGGTGATCGACACCCCAGAAATCGGCCGTGTGTTCGTCTCGGTGGAAGATCCGGCGATCTTGCGCGAGGTGCCGAAAGTGGCCGCCTGGCTGGACAGCGGCGTGATCACGCCGATCACCAGCAAGGGCAATCTGGCCGAAAGCCTGTTCTCGGCGGTGCACGATATTCCCGATCCCTACCCCCTGGTGATCACGGCTGGCGACAACGCCCTGCATACCCCGGAGATGCTCAGCCATTTCTGCACCGAGGTCAGCACAACGCCAGGTGACGCCTATATCGGCTGGGCCCGGGCGCAGCTGATTCTGGACAAATACCCCGAGGGCGCGCGGGCGTTCCACCGCCTGAAAGACGACGCCTATTCCAGCTGCAACCTCTATGCCGTGACAAACGATAAGGGCGTCAACGGTGCCAAACCCTTTGCCACCGGCGGTCAGTTCGGCAAGAAACCCCTGCGCATCGCCAAGGGCTTCGGGCTGCTGTCGCTGATTTTGTACAAGCTGCAATGGCTGACCCTGGACGGCGTGACCAAGCGCATGTCGCGGGCGATTAAGGCCGAGGTGCGCGCCGTGCTGATGCCCTGGGCCGAGGGGCCGATTGATGTGGACAACCCCAAGGACTACGCCCTGGTGACCAAAATTCTCAAGGGCCTAGAAGGAGATCGAGAAGGGGATAAAGAGGGAAATAAAGAGAACGGCGCAGAGGGTATTGGCACGCCTTAAGCAACCTGCCTCCTAAGAAAGGCGTTATCTTCCTATGGACCCGCTATGGACCCGATGATCCTGATTTCCCTGGCCAGCGGGCTGTTGTTTGCCTTCGTGGGCAACTGGATGGCCCGGCGACGCGACGCCCACACAACCTTGTGGACCCTGCTGGGATTCCTGTTTCCGCCCTTTCTGCTGATCCTCAAACTCATCCATTGGAAGCCAGAGCCGAAGACAGACAGCCGTGACGCATTGGAGGGCGATGAGGGTCCAGATGTGGATGCGGATGTGACGACCCCGAACAGCCGCCGAAACACCCCAGACTAAAATTAGCCGCCTGGCCTTTCCTGGGGCCTCTCCCCCACCTCAAAACAACAAACATGGCCACATCAGAAAACGGCAGTTTTCTAGGGGTTTGGCCTGTCGCATTTTTCTTGGGGCCACCCGACCTTGGAACGAGCCCATGCACGCTCCCCCATATTGAATAAAATCAAGGGCTTAACAGGCCGCGAAACGAGCCCATGCACAACATTATTTCGTGGGGGTGGGAGAAGAATAGGAAGTATGTGACTTAGAATAGTGAGTATGTTGCGCTCACCTAAGCGCAAAGCTCACAGTGCACTATAAGAATTAGATATAGCATAGAGATTATAACCGCCTTACTAGGCAGCCTTATCAATATGGCTCCTCAGAAAATTCGGGATGGCACTTCCATTGAATGTCTTCTGGAAAAACTGAGGCGGGTGGAATGACTCGTCAATCTTCTCTCGTATCTGACGTAGTTCTGCACCGGGCGGAATTTCTGTTACATCGCCCAGTTCTAATGCACACGCTTGTGATGCTCCGCAGTAATACTCATCGTATTCTTTGCTGGTCACACATGCATCTTTAGCCAAATGCCTTAGACTTCCAGGTGTCCCGACATGCAAAGCTATTAGCCTTGCCGAAGCAGCAAATCTGCCAGAGGGCAAAGTTGAATATATCCAAATAAGTGTGCCGATCGGTACATTGAGTGGTCGTCTACGCAACTCAAATTTCTTTTTACTACTTAGAATATTCGTCACATGAGGCGGCTTAATAGAAATAATTATCTCAACTTCACTTTGTGGCATTACCGAATCCCATCAAACAAATATTCTTTAAAGTAATCGGTTCGAGTTTTTCTATAGTAATGAAATTCTGTTTACCTGCGCCAGTTTTCTTAAGGTCAGAGTACGAAACAGGATTAGTAAACTGCTGAAAACCATCAAATGAAATCATGTGGATATTACCTCTATTATCCGCGCGCTTAGCTAACTCTCTATCTGATAAAACACCCGAACTACTTAATTTGGCATCAATATTTTCAATGTTGATGACTTCAGAAAAAGTTACTCTCGCACACCCAATGGCCGCTTTCGCACGCTCAGAAGAATAAAAAACCAATGGATCACCGGCTAATACCGCTGCGCTACCAATCGGGGATCTGAAGTATGTTCTCTCAACTTTTAACAGTGCTCCAGAATTTCCAAATAAAAGATGCTGGTCATCAGCCTTTCCAAGCAACTCCTCAGAAAAAGCAGGGCGAATTGGTAGAATAATTCCAGGCCTGTTACGGAACAAAACAAGAACATTTGTAACGTATGACTCTAAGCCGATCAAGTCAAGATAAACTGCCTTACCATCATCTTTGATGATTTTGATTCCATCTCTCTGAACCTCATCATAGTTCGGCATTACGCTATCAAGTTTTACTCCAGCCAACTCATAAAGAGATTGAACAAAACTGCTCCAAGTCTCGGGTGTGACTAGGCCAGAGACTGAATACTTTTGAAAAGACACTAAGCTATAAATAGCACCGCGATCAGGAGCGGGAAGGTAGAAAAAGTTCTCAGCAAGTGCGCTTGCGTTTGGCTGGCTTGCTGAAAGATACAAATACAGACACCGCCCTTTATCGGTGGCAACTTCTCTCGCAAAGCTCTCGAGGATATGTTCAGTGAATTGCAAAGAGCCAGATCGACTCTCCTCGACAAAGAGATAGCAATTCGCTTCTTTATCAAATGATGTAGGAATGCACCAAGAAGAGAAACCAACAATTTCATCTTGTATCTTTAGTACATAGCGCTTTGCAGGTTCTTTATCATTGCCGGGTTTCAAGGCGGCTTTAATGGCAGAGTCACTAATACCTAGTTGATTTAAGAACGACTTTACGTCCGCACGGTTTTCTTCTTGAAATTCTCGCGCGGAAGGAAATTCGGTGTCAGTAACCACAGGATTTCGCTGAATTGTACTTTGAACGTCTGACGGCGCTGAAAAGTCTGCTGAACTCAAAATTTCAAAGTTAAACTGACTCTGTAAGCCGCCAGCTGAGGAGAGAATCAATTTCTCTCTTGTGATAAAACCATCCAATTCATGATGGATCGCCATCGCTAAATGAGCAAGGTCAGAGTTGTCTTGAACCGCCTTAGTTCTAGTTTTTGAGCGATCTGGAAAAACAACTGGCCGCAACTTTTGCACTAAGGGCTCAAGCGTGACCGCTTGAACATCAGGAAGCACAGGTAGATTTTTCACAAGCTCTAAAATCGGATCATGCTGAATATTTCGGGAAGTACGGTCTAACTCAAATAGCATCTCTTTCGTTACGTAGACATCATAGCTTCCGGACATGGCTCCTCTAAGAATAGCTGCCGCGTCATCATAACGTTCTCTAGTTCTGACCAAATCAAAAAGGACATTTAAATCAATTGCATAGGTCCTTTTGCGATGAAGAGGCGCACTCCCAAAACGAAGGTGATCTGTAATTTTGTTAACCTTAGCTTTTTCAAGTTTCTCAAATAGAGATGGGACATCAAGCTGCAACACCCTGACGATAATTTTCCGCTTAGTCGTCTTTCCGCCCTCGACCAAAGAAAAAGCGTTAAACCCAACTCCAGCCCAGAAATTATTGCTAGCTACTAAATCTTCAGCCACGCGGGCAGATATACTGGAATAGCCTTTGCCCTCTCCATAGGATTTCAGCGCTTCAACTAACTCTATCCCCACCCGCTTACGGCGATACTTAGAAGCAACATTGACTTGGAAGACACGCAACTGCGGATAGGTGCCACCAAACATAATGTGTCCTGCATAAACCTTTGTATCTGAGTCAATGGCCACCCATAACTTGCCTAGCAAACAACGTTGCTCATAAGCAGACTTCGCTAAAAAACCAAAAATCTTTTTTTGCCGGTCAGCAGCTTTTTGGACATCATCGATATAGACAATGACTTCACTAGGTTCGGTAATTATTGAGATCATTTTGAGGCTTCGCTAACCAATATCTATTGAACCGCTATACTTTATGCATAAAATAATTACAGGTTGTATTTTAATGGTTAACGCATGCAAAGATTTAAAGCATGCCGCGTTCTTGCACATTTCAGGACTCCCCCATGCTTCTCGACACCCCCGTTTGTGATTTTGGCTGGCAAGCCCCAGCGTTTGAATTAACCGATGCCATTGGCACGCCGTTCACGCTGGATGACGTGAGGGGCGATAAGGGTTTGCTGATCGCCTTCATCTGCAACCACTGCCCTTATGTGAAGGCGATCATTTCGCGCCTGGTGGCCGATGCCAAAACTCTGCAGGCCGAGGGCCTTGGCGTGGTGGCGATTATGCCCAACGATTACCGCAGCTACCCGGACGACGCGCCGCAACTGATGATGCAGTTTGCCGCCGAGCATGGTTTCACCTTCCCCTATTTGGTGGATGAAGACCAAAGCGTCGCGCGCGCTTACGGCGCGGTGTGCACCCCTGATTTCTTCGGCTTCAATACCGCCGGCGGGCTGCAATATCGCGGGCGGATCGACTCCCTCACCATGGGTCAAATGGGGGGAGAAGACTCAGGTGAGACGCCAGAGCGCGTGCCCGAGTTGCTGAACGCCATGCGCCAAGTGGCCACCAGCGGCAAAGGCCCAGAGGCACAAACACCGTCGATGGGCTGCAGCATCAAATGGATGGAAGCGGATTAAGGTTAAACGGCTTCACATCTGCGCGAGAGCCCAGCTTTTAGAACGTTTAAACGATGTGTTTTGATTTCGTTATGCCCGTTTTAGGAGTAGCGTCCTGGCGTAGAGATTCTAACGCAGAGATCGTCTGTACGGAGGCATAGTATGACTCGGCCTGTCTCATCCCGGTTTTCCCTCACACCGTTTCTGGTGGCGCTGTGTGCTGTGTTTGCAGCCCCTTTGACCACAGCCAGTTTGACCACAGCCAGTCTGGCGGCTGAGGGTGGCGTGATCGTGTTTGGCGGTGCCGGCCGCACGGGGGCGTTTATCGTCGACGAGCTGTTGGCCCAGGGTGAAGCGGTTACGGTATTTGTGCGGCCCACATCCGACCGCGCGCGCCTGGCCGGAAAAGAGGTTGCGTACGCGGTGGGCGATGCCATGAAGGCCGCCGATGTAGACGCCGCCTTTGCCGCAGCCAAACCGCGCGTGGCCATCAACGCCATAGGCGGACGCGGCACGCAAAAAAACTTTTGGGACACCACCCAAATGAACATCACAGCGGCGGCTAAAAAGCATGGCACGGAAGAAATTATATTCCTCAGCTCGGTCGGCGTGGGCGATAGCGCCATGGCCTATTCCGAAGCAGCCCGCGCCCGCACCAAAGACAGTATGGACGAACGCTATGCCGCCGAGGAAGACTTGAAAGCCAGCGGTTTGACCTATGTGATTATTCGCACCGGCATTATTGCCCCCGAAGGCACCGCCCCCACGGGCTTGGCGGAACTGACAGAAGACCGCATGTCGATGGGGCCGGTGTCGCGCGCCGATCTGGCGGAAATGACCGTGGCCTGCATGGGCAACGACGCCTGCGCGAATATGACGTTCGCCGCTGAAGATAAAAGCCTGACGGTCTCTCGAGAGTAGATGCACGCCTGGAGCAGGTATAACCACATATTCGCATTATTGTCTGCATGCTCGGCATGCCATGACGTTCGCCGCTGAAGATAAAAGCCTGACGGTCTCCCGCGATTAGACGCAAGCCTGGAGCAGGTATAACCGCATATTCGCATTATTGTCTGCGTGCTCGGCATGTGTTGTTTCGCATGCTCGGCATGCCATGACGTTCGCCGCTGAAGATAAAAGCCTGACGGTCTCTCGAGAGTAGATGCACGCCCGGACTGCGCGTCCACAAGGCGAACGAGATGCGCCACATTGTGAACGGCAGGTCAAACCGCTGACCCATGTTGACCCATATCAATGCTAGTCTTCGCGTTCAGCCACGTTATAGCCGTTAGCCAGCGTGTGTTCTGGTGAGCGGTAAAGTAATCAGCAAAGCAACTCAGACCTCATGGGGAGAGACCTATGGCTAAACTCAAAACAACCCGGCAGACTTATGCAACAGATGCCATTCCATCTGACATCACGGACGCCTCGTACCTGGGCAACCCGGTGCTCGATAATCTGGTTAGCACGGTGATTGCCATGGGCACAGAAATGTGGGCCACCAAGCGCCGCCTGAAAGTTGTTGAAGCGGTGCTGGAAGAAAAAGGCGTCACCAGCGAGATGATTGAGCAATATGTGCCAACGGATGAGCAAAACGCGGCCTGGGAAGTCGACCGCGACCGGTTCATTGATCTGGCGTTTGGACCATTGGCGCACACCAGCAGCACGCATTTTTCCGCCGACTTTAAAAAGCGCGGTGATGATATTTAATCACACCGACACGGTGATATTTAATCACACCAACACGGTGATGCTCAGACACGCTTGAAAGATTTAGGAGAAAACACATGATGAACCGTCGAACACTCTTTGGCACCGCCGCAGGGGCCGTTGCCATGAAAGCCTTTTTTAAAGAGCGCGCAGCCTACGCAAACTCACCTGTGGGGGACATCGAACTGCGCGGCAGCACAGGCCGGATGGAGCGCCTCGGCACGCTGGAACTTGAAAGCCAGCAAGACTTTACCCTGGGGTTCCGCCTGTTTCAGGCTAAAAAGATGCGCCGCGTCTCGGCCATGATGCTGGACGAGGCCCTGGTTGAAGCCGGGATGGACCCTAAAGCGAGCATGACCTACGACCAGATGCTGAAAGTTGCGGACGGTAATCCGCAGATCAATCTGGCCTCCCGGGCCTGGATTTCAAACCAGCAGGTGACGTGGAAAACGCTGCAAGATTATTTCCATGCCAACGCCGACATGTACCTGTCGGAAATGGAAGCCGCCGACAATGTTGGTCCCGGCACCTTGGAGCTGCGCCCGGATATGTATGTGCCGGACTACACCCGCCATGAAATTCACATTCAGCCTGATGGCTATGTGGGCGATGCCTTTGCGGGTCATGTGTACCACTACGGCACCAACAGTTTTTATATCTCGGTGCTGGGCCATAACGAGCAGGATGAGATACATAGAAACGTGGCTGGCCGTCTGCCCCTGCCCGCCGATGGCAAGGTCAAGCGCATCCTCGATATGGGGTGCGGGATTGGCCAGATGTCGGTTGCCTTGAAAGAGCGCTTCCCCGATGCGGAAGTGTGGGGCGTTGATATTGGCGGGCCGATGGTGCGCTACGCGCATTTGCGGGCCAACGATATTGGCAGCGGCACCAACTTCCGTCAGGCCCTGGCCGAAGAAACCGGCTTCCCCGATGGCTACTTCGATCTGGTGACCAGCTACATCATGCATCACGAAGTGCCCGGTGAGAAAACCAAAGAGATTATCGCTGAAGCCAACCGCGTGCTGCGGCCCGGTGGAGTTTATACCCCGCTGGACTTTGTCACCGGCGGTTTGGAAGGGCGGGCCGCTCAATTGCATTCGCGCTGGTTTGATCATCGTTGGAACAATGAAGTGTGGAGCCTGTCTTACCATTCGATTGATTTCACCGAGGAAATTGCCAAGCGTGGCTTTAAACGGATCGACGGCGCACCACCGATTGCCCGGCAGTTCGGTGATCGCAACTTCGCCAAAGCATAAATCCAAACGTATCAATTATGCTCTAAGATGCAGCCCCTTAAGACACAGCCCCTTCCTGCGCGGAGGGGCTGTTGTCATTTGGGGACACTCAATCTGGCCGGAACTCGTGCCCCAATATCCAACCAATGGGGCATGGGATAATCCAGCACGGCCTCGACCTGGTCGGACTTGGCCGCACGGGGGGCGTCGTTCACCTTGATCGGCGGACGTTCATTAAAACTGAGAACGGTTTTGCTGCCGGTCGTGCTTGTGCGCAGGGGCAGAATGAGCGCGCGGGACTGAAACACCAATCCGAAACGGCTGCGCACTTCGCGACTGACCAAATATCCGCACGGCTGGCTGGCCGCCGTCCACGCCGCCCGAATGGCCATGGCGCGGGCTTTGCCCTGATACAAACGTTCGGCATTGGTGCCAGTAATCTCGCCGGTGAACGCCGTGACCATGGTGCCCGCCAACCGCACGGTAATGTCTAACGGAACAGCATTGCCGCCAGTCGGGTCTTGTAAATCCAACAGCACCACCTTGGGCTGAAGGTCGGGCGGCACGTTATCCAGATAATCACTGAGATGGGGCATCAGGTTTTGCTTGGGCAAGCTGTGCCAATAGGTCCACATCGCCAGAAAGTTCTCGCCATAAGCTGAGATGCGGTCCATTTGATCTGGGGTTTGGCCGGGGGTTTGGCCGGGGGTTTGGCCGGGTGTTTGGCGGGGAGTTAGATCGTCGTTCACTGGGACGGATACTCTTTATTCATCTGCAGGTTCAGTGTTGTCTTCTGCGGGTTCAGCGTTGTTATCTGCGGGTTCACCCGGTGTTGTCTTCTGCCGGTTCACCGCTTTCTTCTGCCGGTTCACCGGCTCCAATATCCAACCACATGTGCTGGGCGAAACCCTGCACCGCTTCAATTTGATCTTCGCGCGCCACACCCGCGGAGACCGAGGGAAGCTCGGCAAAACTGACGACCGTTAAGCTGTCTGGTGACGCCGTGCGAATGGGCAGGACGATGCCATTCGACATAAACAGTTGGCCAGAGGGGGTACGCAAGGTGCGGCTGACCAGATACCCGCAGGGATGATTGAGCGCCGTCCACGCTTTGGCAATGGCAATTTTACGGGTTTCGCCGCTGTACAGACTTTCCGCAGAGGAACCTGTCATCTCCCCCAAATACTCAGTCATCGCGGTGCCCATCAGACGCATGGTCATTTTATCGGCGGACTGCAGATCCATCATCACCACATAGGGCTGCAACAGCGGCGGCACATGATCGAAGTAATCGCTGAGGTGCGGCATGTAATTGTGCTTGGGCAGGCTGTTCCAATACGTCCAAAAGGCCACGCACCCCTCGCCGAGCGGTTTGATCTGAGCAAGAGGTGAAACCTGGTCCAAGAAGGAATCCTGCGGCAGAGGGTGGACTTAATGGCGCGATGAAAAAACCTTTAATGATCTTCCGAGATTAAGGAGACATGGCTCCATCGTAAATGGCAAGACGTTCGGTCAGCGTACACTGGATTGATCGAATCAACTAAAAGGGGATTTTTAGCCTTTGTGAAAGAGCATAAGCAGATTATGGTTATAGATATGAATTTGGGCGGTTTGATATGGGGTTTTCTGTAAATGGGAATGGTTGATCAATCGGCCCCACCGCCCTTCGGCCCCGTCACTGCGTCTACCTCCGACACGACCATGCCCCCCTGGTATAGCCGTGCCCGCATGGCCGAGCTGTGGCAGGACATGACCTCGCGGAAACAGAAGGTCAAAACCGCCGTGGCCGTAGCTGATTTTCTGCGCGATATGAAACGCATCTGCGACCGCCAATTCCCGGAATGGCTGAATCGCCTCAAGGGTCATATTGAAGCCTCGGACCTGGATTTTGACCATAAACGCGCGCTGATCGAGAAGCATGATTTAGAGATGTATTTCTACTGCGCCATCATCGCCTCGGAAGCCATCAAAGTGTTCAAATTGTTTGAACGGGCGCCGGCCGACGAAGTGATGTCGGACATTAACGACCAGATTGATCTGGCTTTGGGCCGCGACGGGCGGGCCGCGGCGGATTTGGTGTTCGACATGCTGCGCACGGTGAAACGCAGCCAGTACGAAGAAATGCTCAAGCCCCATGATCAGGTGATGAAGTGGATCATTCGGCTGCTCGAACTGGACGTGAGCGAAGAGACCAAAGCCATTTCAGATGATCTGGTGTTTCGTCAGCAAATGGCCGAGCCCCTGGCCGCCTGTTACGTGCACTGGTGGCTGGGCTTTAAAGAAACCCATCGCCTCGCCCCAATTTACTAAGGCGCGCAATAAGAAAGTCCTGCGACAATTTGGGCGATCCCTATTGTGTGCGACTAAAAACCAGACCAAACTTAGGCTATGGACAAGGCCTTTACCTTGCGGCTTGTGCGCTGCCTGCTGTTTGGCATCGGTGCGTTTGTGATGATTCTGGCGTTCGACATCACCATTCGCAGCCAGCTGGATGTGGCTGGCTATGTGCTGGGCGCGGGCGCACTGTGGTACGTATTCGAGATCATCGTCATGTCGCCGCGCAAACGCACCCCCTCGGCCCAGCCGCCCGAGAACACGCCGTTACCCAAGAAAACCTCAAAAAAAACCAAAAGCCCCTTGGGGGATGATCACTTCGATTAAGGCGGCGCTCTTCTAAAGTCGCGCGCTTCTAAAATTGCCCGCTTCTTAAGTCACGTGTGTCTAAAGTTGCGGTCTGGGGCAATCGCGCTGGCCACTGGCCACCGTGATGCTTATGCTGGGCATAACGATATCTGATCAACCCATGAGAGGCTGTTATGCACCGCCGCACCCTGATGAAATCCGCTTTGGCCGCCGCCGCCATGAGCGGTCTTTCCCTTAAAGTCGCCTGGGCCGAAAACGTGCCCGCGATCACCATCGAGGGGGACAGCACAACGCTGGATAAAGGCGATATTCGGGCCTTCGCTGAGAGCTTTAACGGGGTCGTTCTCCGTCCTGACAGTGTCGGCTATGACATTGCCCGGCAAGTCTGGAACCGCTTTTGGGATCGCCGCCCGGCCCTGATTGCCCATTGCATGAATGTGGACGACGTTGTTGCGGCGGTGAAATTTGCCCGCGCCAACGCGCTGCTGACCGCCGTGCGCTGTGGCGGCCACAGCATGTCTGGCAAAGGCGTGTGCGATGGTGGCTTGGTCATCGACCTGACGCAAATGAATGCCGTGGACATCAACGTCGCCGAGCAAACAGCCCATGTGCAAGGGGGCGCTTTACTGGGCGACCTGGACCGGAAAGCCTTGCCCCTGGGCTTGGCGACCACAGCAGGCGTTGTGTCGCACACCGGCGTCGGCGGTTTAACCCTGGGCGGCGGCATGGGGCGCCTGCAACGGCGGTTCGGCTTGGCCATCGACAATGTGCTGGGTGTCGAGCTGGTCACGGCTGAGGGTAAAGTGTTGACCGCAAACGCAACAGAAAACCCTGATCTGTATTGGGGTGTGCGCGGCGGTGGTGGCAACTTCGGCATTGTGACCAAGTTTATTTTCCGTCTGCACCAGATGAATCCAATGGTGATCAACTTCGGATTCAGTTATCCGATGGCAAAAGCCAAAGACGCGCTGAAGCTGTATTTCGATTTCAGCAACAACGCCCATGAAGACCTGTTTGTGCTGGGCGGCGTGTCCATGCGCGAAGACGGCAGCGGCGGCGTCAGCATTGGCGGCAACTACTTTGGCCCGATGTCCGACGTCGACAAAATGCTCAAACCCTTGCGGGACTTTGATGCCGCCGTTCAGGGCCGCGTTTTCCCCATTGAATATGTGAAAATACAACGGGTGGCAGACGACGGATTTAACGCGCCCGGAAACCGGCATTACGCCAAGGGTGGCTTCCTCCGAGACATCAGCGACGACCTGATCACCACCCTGGTCGAGCGCATGGAACCCTTGGCCAGCCGCCAGTTTAGTGTCGGCCTCCTGCCCATGGATGGTGCGCCCGCCCGCGTTGGACATGACGAGACAGTGTGGGCCCATCGCGATGCCTCGTACAACATCGACTCCAGTAGCAAATGGGCGGTCGATAACACAGATGTGGATGAACAAAACATCGCGTGGAACCGGGCCTACTGGAAAGACATCGAACCGTTCACACGCGGCTTTTATGTCAACTCCCTCATCGACGAGAGCCAAGGCCAAGTGAACGACAACTATGGTGGCAACTATGATCGGCTGGTGCAGGTGAAGAACACCTACGACCCCTCCAACTTTTTCCGCCTTAACGCAAATGTAAGACCCAGCGTCTAAGTTGGGCATGGGTGGGGCCTCAAGAAAGACGAACACATGCGCGCTTTGATTGTTGACGACGATTCGTCCGTCGCCGCACTTGCCCAAAACATTCTCAAATCTGGTGGCATCGACGCTGAGATTGCTGACTTAAAGCAAGACGTCGTCACCCATGTGCGTGCGACAAGGCCCGATGTGGTGCTGGTTGATATCATGATGCCCAACATCGACGGCATCGAATTGTGCAGACAGATCAAAAGTGCGCCCGACTTAGAAGCCATCTATGTGGTGGTTGTCTCTGGCAAAGCCTATGACTACGACAAGCGCCGCGCCAAACAAGTGGGCGCAGATGGCTATATTACCAAACCTGTGAATCCCACTGAGTTTGCCGCTCAGGTCCGCGCGATCGTCGAATCCGCCTTTACGCTGAGCTACTATGGCGTGCGCGGCACTTTGCCCGTACCGGGTAGAAAATCTTTGCGCTATGGCGGCAACACCTCATGCGTGACCATGAGCTTCCCCAACGATCGCACACTGATCTTTGACGCGGGCTCTGGCATTAAAGTATTGTCCGATCAGATTATGAAAGAGCGCAAAGGTAAATTTTCAGCGCATTTGTTTATTTCTCATCCCCATTGGGATCACATCAACGCGTTTCCGTTCTTCTCTCCGTTTTTCATTCCCGGAAACAAATTCCAGGTGATCGGTGCCAAGCACGGTGAGAAATCCATGGAGGATCTGATCTCTGCCCAAATGGATGATGTGTTTTTCCCCATCACGGTTACCGACATGGGGGCTTCGATCATCTTCAAAGATATGGTCGAAGAAACCATGATGATCGATGATGACATTGAAGTGCGCAGTATGTTGCTGTCGCACCCTGGAAACTGCCTGGGATACCGGGTCACGTTTGGCGGCAAGTCGGTCTGCTATGTCACCGACAACGAGCTGTATACAAAAGAGTCCGGATTCCAAAACGAGTCCTATGAAACCAAACTGATTGAGTTTGTCGAAAGCGCAGACATCCTGATTACCGACACCACTTATTTTGACGATGAATACAAGAAGCGCATTCACTGGGGGCATTCTTCTGTTGGTCGGGTGGTCGAGATTGCGGCCGCCGCCAATGTGAAATGCTTACACCTGTTTCACCACGACCCCGACCAATATGATGACGATATCGACCGAAAGCTGGATGTGGCGCAGGAAAAAATGGCGACGCTGAACGCATCAACCCGTGTTGAAGCACCCGCGGAAGGTGCTGTCTTTCAACCCTAAAACTGCCAACTCCTGTTTGGACAGATAGGTCTGAGAACGCTACTCTGCCCCAACTGACCTCGGAATCGGAGGACAACGTCATGTCAGACAGCAAATACGGCGATGCCAGCCATGGCAAGTATGCCAATGCCACTTATGGCGAGTTGAGCATTGGCTTCGGCGAACGCCCCGCTGTGGTGGTGGTCGATTTCCAACTGGGTTTTACCGACCCGCAATACACTCTGGGTGGGTCCCCCCATGTGCATGCCGCGGTTGAACAAACCTCAAAGCTGTTGGATGTAGCACGTGCGGCGCATATTCCGGTGGCCAGTTGCCGCGTCGGCTGGGGCTCGAAGCGGGATATGGGCTACTGGAAAATCGGCTGTCTCTACGAAGACTGGTTTTACGACGACCCGCAGACGGCCATGGACCCCCGCGTTTATGATCCGAGCTATGATTTCAATTTTTGGAAACATGCGCCGTCAATCTTTTTCGGAACACCGCTGACCAATTTCCTAAATAAAAATTGCGTCGACACCGTCATTGTCACCGGGTGCACCACATCGGGCTGTGTGCGCGCGTCCATCAACGATGCGTTTTCCTATGGGTATCGCGTGATTGTACCGCACGACTGTTGCGGCGACATGGAGGAAGGCCCGCATAACGATAACCTGCGCGACGTGGGCCGGCGCTATGCAGACGTGATGGACGCTGCCGCAGTAATGGAACACCTCGCAAAACATAAAGGACGCATCGCAGCGGAATAGCTGAGCGTTTCAACTTATGGATCTCATGTTTGACCCCTACATCATTCTAAAATTTCTGCACATCATTATGGCCGGGCTTTGGCTAGGCATGGATATGGGGGTGTATAATTGCGGCATGAAGCTGCGCGATGCATCGCTATCGATTGAGACCCGCGCGACCATGGGCAAAGTCTCGGGCTTTTTGGATATGGGACCACGTTCGGCCGTGATTGTACTGCTGATGCTTGGGATCACCATGACGTCATTAGGCGGTTGGGGATTCCAGGGCGGCTACGGCACAGACCTGGCCATTGCCGCCGCAGTTGTTGGCATCGTCTGGCTCGGGGGGCTGTGGCATCAATACTGGGTCGATCATCCCAACCTGGGGGAAACGCGACCCGAGGCGCACTTGAAATTCCAGGCCCTGTTCCGCAAGTACGACATCCGCATGCGCGTGGTTGTGACCAGCATACTTTTGGTTACGGCTGTTTGGTCCTTAACCGGGGATGGGCCTATTGTCGCAACATGGCTGGCCGTTAAACTGGTGCTGTTCGCGGTGATTGTCAGCTGCGGCATTGGTATCCGGATGTACATTCCGCACGCGCGTGCGTCGATTGCAGACATCTTTAAAAACGGATCGACGCCAGAGCGCGAAGCCACTCTGGCCCAAAACCGCGGCAAGATGCTGTTCTTCGTCAAGACCATCTGGACGCTGGTGGCCGTGATTATCTGGATTTCCGTCGCAAAGTTTTAGGGCCGTTGCTCTGCGTTATCGCCTCAGGCAGCGAAACCAAAGAAGTACAGCGGATAGGCGGTCAATCCGGTGAAGATCATGGCGATCATCCCAGCCCGCCCCCAGGCCCGATGCGTGGCACTAAAGGCATTCGGTACAGGTGGTGCCTCAAAGCGCTTGAGGGACATGTAGATCAAACCCGCCCAAATGAGTGACGTCAGCACGGCAATGGCCAAATGGACATAAATGATGGCAGTGAGCCACCAGGCATCGGCATAGGGACTTGGGGCCACCAAAGCAAAGGTGCCGCCGTTCATCCGGATATCAATTTCAAACAACAGCACCGCAACAGCCAACGTGCCGCCCAGCCATAACTGGGTGCGCTTGTGAGTCTGATAGTGCTGCGCGCGGACGCGGCTCCATGAAAAAATCAAGACCGGCAAAATGATGATGAACGACAGAATTACGAGGTCCATCAGAATATCGCCACGGGTACCTAGAAAACCTGAGGGCAACATGAAATTCTCCTTTCGTTCAATGGTTGCCTGAACCTAAGCGAGAGTCTAGAAAAGACATATATATTTGTCCGGTCAAATTAGGAGCCCTACGATGCCGACTGCCCATATTAACGGTCATACGATGTATTACGAAACCCATGGTGAGGGTGTTCCCGTGCTGGTGCAAGGCGGTTGGGGCTCTTTCTGCCATGGCGCGCACGGGCATTTACCGCGTGGCCTGTCGGACAGTTACCAGGCCATCATCATTGACTATCGCGGGCTCTACGACTCGGACGATGATATGAGCCAGGAGTCGAGCATCGATATGTATGCCGACGACGCCATACAGCTGTTGGAGCATCTGGGGCACACCAGCGGCGCGCATTTGATTGGCCTGGTGGGCATGGGCGCCTGTATCTCGCAAGTGATGGCGATTAAACGCCCGGACCTGGTGCGCTCAATGATGAACATGGGCGCCTGGTCGGATGCCAGCGACCCGTTGTTCAACGAACAACTACGCCTGTTCCTCGACGTTCATCGGGAAATGGGATGGGAAGCCTTTCAACGCTTTGTGTGCATGATGTCATTCCGGCCAGATTTTTATAACGAAAACCATAAGCGTCTCCTCGGTCCCGATGGGCCTTGGCGCGAATTGAAGGGCCGCCTGCCCGCGCATGAGCGCTTTATTCATGCCTGTCTGAACCACAACGTGACGGATCAACTGGTCAACGTGAAATGCCCGAGCCTGGTGATTCACAGTCATATGGATACAGTGACCGGCCCGCGCATGACCCGGCCCATTCAAGAGGGCATTCCCAACGCGGAGGGTCTGGACATGCCAGAGGTCGCCCATGTGGTCGCCGGTAAAGAGCAGAAAATTGAGTTCTGTGAGGTGGTGCTAAACTGGCTGGCCCGCGTTTAAAACGCGTCTAAGACCAGCACGGCCCCGGACACAAACAGAAGACTGAGCACCACGGTGCGAAAGGTCTTTTCGCTGATCTTGAGGTAAGTGCGCGCGCCCAACCAAGAGCCGAGCACCGTTAAAGGTGTGGCCAAGGCGGCCAGCACCAGCACCTGCGCGGTCACCAAACCAGCAACGGCCATACCAATGGCCGCGACAGCCAGCACAACCAGATTGAAAGGCTGAAAGATCGCACGCTGGTCTGCCGATGGCCCGCCGCGCATTTGCAACCAGACGATGGGAAATGGGCCGGATAGTCCGGCGAACCCGCCAAGGACGCCACCGCCGACGCCAATGGCGGCATCTGCGGTGCGCCCACCCCAGGTGCCGATGTGAAAGCGCGCCACGCCAAGAAGCTGGGTAGCCGCGAAAATCAACAGAAAAAAACCAACCCCAACACGGATCGTACCCGGCCCCGCCAGCGACAAGGCGGCGACACCAAGGGGGATACCGATGAGGCCACCAATAAGAAAAGGCTGTGCCGCAGACCAGTCAAAATGTGGGCGTGCAGTTGCCAAGCCAACGATATGCGCCACCACGGCCGCGATGGTGACCAAGGGCGCAATCAACACCGGCGGCAAAACGTGCAGCCATATACCAGAGGCAATCAGCGCTGTGCCAAAGCCCGCCAGGCCGGTGACAAATCCGGCGATCAAAGCGCCGGACGCAACCACAAGCAGAGTCAACAGATCAGGAAGATAAGCCGTCATTGTTAGGGCTTAGCACAGGAGTCAGAAACGCGGGATTTTTTAAACGCAGGCGTCTAAGCAGCCCTATAAATCCGCAGCATATTATTCGCGGGCATATTGATCTGCGTATCCAGCGTTAGCCCGGCTGAGAGGGCCAGAGCATCGACCGCTGCCGTATCGCGGATGCCCCAAGACGGATCGCGGTCGCGCAGACTTTCATCGAAAGACGCATTGGACGGGGCAGTATGCGCGCCATCCACTTTGAACGGACCATATAAAAAAAGTACGCCGTCAGGATTGAGAATACGCCCAACCCCCGCGAACAAACCTTCCGCCGCAGACCATGGCGCGATGTGAATCATATTGCAGCATAAAACTGCTGCGGCCTCATCCACAGGCCACATGGGGGAACTGGCATCGAGCGCGATGGGGGCTTGCAAATTAGGTAGCTGAGCCTTCTCGACCATTTCGCTGATGCGGCCAAGGGCTTCGATATCGCGATCCGTGGGTTGCCATGTGAGATTAGGATAAGAGTCCGCAAACGAGGCCGAGTGATAGCCGCTGCCGGCCGCGATTTCGACCACCATACCGCTGGCCGGCAAACGCGGGCCAACCTGCTCGGAGATCGGCTGAATGTTGCGTTGCGCAGACGGGTGCGCAAGATCAAAAAGTTTTCCCGCCGTGGTGTTGATCATAATTAGAACACTTGATTTGGTGACTGACTCACACACCCTGAGGCGCAAAGAAAACGGGGCGACCAGTGTGGCCGCCCCGAAAACGTTTCTCAAGACTGAGCGGCGCTTTATTCAGCCGCTTGAGCCAAGGTTGAGGCCGGCTGGAACACCGGCGGCTTGGGGGCCTTGAGATGTGTTTCTTTCTCGCAATTAGCGAGAATGGTTTTGTGATCTGGCCCCTTATTGAAGACGGGAGTCTTCTTGGGACGCTTGGCCTGCATTTCCTTGCGGAGCTTTTCAGTGGCCGCAGCGTTTACGACACCGGCTTCACTGCACACCACACCATAACGCTTGGCACCGGCAACGGTGACCAGCCCACGACGGACCTCCAGCGCCACTGTTTCAGCATCGCGCTCGAGTGGGTTGCCGACGCCGCCGCCACCCCACGTGATAAAGGCAAGAATGTCGCCCTTTTTCACTTTGATGTTGTCACATTTGGACTGGTGATACTCGACCACACCGGTGTCATAGCCACCCCGGTACATGACCTTGATGGACCGCTCACCCGGTTCGCCGCCTGTGACACCCCAGGGGTATGTCAACCAGCGGTCATCGTGGATGGAGATTTCGCCATCTTCGAGGAAGCCGTAATCCACGCGCAGCGCGTTACCGCCGCGGTAGAAGCCTGGACCGCCTGTATCTGCAACGGTTTCGTGCTTCTCGATCCGCAGGGGGAAGTAAGCTTCCAGATATTCCTGCGGCACGTTGGTGAAGCTCGGCCACATGGAGTGACCATCCGGGCCATCGCCGTGTGGACGGGCCGGAATGCCACCGAAGCCAATTTGATAGAGCTGGTACCATTCGCCGCGGCTGTCTGTACCGGAGTACATAAAGTGCGGTGAAGAGGAGAAGCCAGCAGCCGCCAGGAAGTCTGGGTTTTTCTGGCCCAGCAGAGCTGCAAAGGTATCAAAGATACGGCCCAGGGCGTGGGTCCGGCAGGACAGAGCCGCCGGGAAGTTTGGCTTGAGCAACGTCCCCTGTGGGATCCGGACATCGACCAAATCGTAGAACCCGTCGTTGAACAGGATTTCCGGATCGAAGACCATGATCATGTACACACCCCAGAACATCTTGAGCATGTTTTCATTGAGGTAGAAGTTGATGGACCCGATGGCCTGGGGGTCTGTGCCTTCCCAGTCGAGGATCACCTTCTTGCCTTCGCGCCACATGGTGCACTTGATTTTGTAAGGACCGTAGCCGCGACCATCGTCATCGACGTAGTCTTCAAAGGAGACCGGCTCAACGCCAATGGCTTGTTGAATCAAGCCGCCAACGGCGCGGAGGTTCCGATCCAGAGCCGCTTGTGTGGCAGAGACATAAACGTCATCGCCAAAGCGGTCACACATTTCCTTGACGCGCTTCTCGGCCACACGACAGGCGGCGAGAACAGCGTTGAGATCTGAGCGGTTCCACTGGGGCAAACGCACCTGGTTGAGCATGAGCTCGAGCAGAGTTTCTTGCAGCACACCCTTTTTGTAGAGCTTGGTTGGCGGCGTCACGAGACCTTCTTCGAAGATCGTCGTCGCATCCGTTGGCATGGAGCCCGGAACTTTACCGCCGTTATCGGTCATGTGACCGAAGTGACAAGACCACCCCACCAGACGGCCATCATAGAAAATGGGAACCACGATGAGCCAGTCGTTGGCGTGACTGATCGCGCCCTCAACCTTGTAAGGATCGTTGGTGAAGAAGACGTCGCCTTCTTCGACCGTGCCGTCATAGCCGCGCAAGAAGCCGTCGATGAACGACCCAAACTGCCCAACAACCATCTTGCCGTTGCGGTCAGCAATCAGCGGGAACGCATCGTGCTGTTCACGAATACCAGGGGACATGGCCGTCCGGAAAACCGTGGCGTCCATTTCGTAACGGGCATTGCGCAAGGCGCTTTCAATAATGTCGAGTGTGATCGCGTCGATCTTGACCTTTTTAAAGGGCTTCTTGTTGGTTTGGATGATCTGCGCTTTTGATGTTTTTTTAGCCATAATTCTTCTCCTAACCTCGCCCTATTTCTTCGCTTTAGACTTGGATGCCGTCTTGCTCTTGGCTTTTGCCTTAGGCTTAGGCTTTGCCTTGGCCTTTGCCTTCGTCGCAGGCTTTGCCTTGGCTTTACCGCCTTTCCAACCCTTTGGCGTAATGAGAATACAACCGACGTGATCCACAGTGCCTTCGCAATCGGCGAGGATGACTGTTGTGGAGTCAAACTCGGTCACAACCGCTGGGCCAGGAATCTTGTTGCCAGCCTTCAACTTAGCCCGATCATAGATCTTGGCTTTGTGTGCTTTGCCGTCTGACCAAATGGTGTGCTTATCGTCGATCACAGCCGCGCTGGCATTGGCTGTGCCTTTGCTCGCCTTCACGGCTTTCACGTTTGGTGCATCCCCCATCACCACGGCACGCATGTTGACGATTTCGTGCTCGGCATCGAGCGCAAATGTAAACATACGGGTGTGGCTGGCATCAAAGGACTTGGCCGCTTGCTCAAGACCGTTTTTCTCGAAACCGGCAACTTTACACGGCACGGTGAGGGAAAAGCCCTGACCTGTGTAGCGAATATCCAGTTCCCAAACAATTTGGTGCTCTTTCTTTTCAACACCTTCTTTGATCAAAGACTTGGCCGCATTTTCGGTGAGTTCTTTGAAAATCTTTGCGACTTCTTTGTCGTTCGTTTCCGAGTAACGACGGATGAATGTTTTAGAGGCTTCGTTACGCACCCGTGTGGTGGCATCGCCATAGGCACACAACACGCCCGGGCCTGGCGGAATGATCACCGGCCAAGAGCCAGTCAACTTACCAAGAGCGTTGGCATGCAGCGGACCGGCACCGCCGAACCCGATCAACGCAAAGTCACGGGGATCGTAACCCTGTTCGATGGACACCAGGCGAAGGGCACCAAACATGTTTTCGTTGACGATTTTGATGATGCCTTCAGCAGCGGCTTCAACAGAAATCTTCAGCGGATCAGCAACGGCCTTCTTAACGGCTGCGCGTGAGGCTTTAACATCAAGCTTCATTTCGCCGCCAATGAGAGACGGTGGCAAGTGACCCAACACAACGTTAGCGTCTGTCACCGCTGGTTCGGTGCCGCCCTTGCCGTAGCAAGCCGGACCGGGATCAGCGCCAGCACTTTCCGGGCCAACACGCAGCGCGCCGGTGAGCTCTGGCACACGGGCCAAAGAACCGCCACCAGCACCAACCGTGCGCACGTCAAGAGAGGAGGACCGAACGGTCACATCACCAACGCGTGTTTCACGACGCAACTGAGGCTCGTTGTTTTCAATCAACGCCACGTCCGTGGAGGTGCCCCCCATATCGAAGGTCAGCAGGTTCTTGAAGCCAGATTGCTTGGCCACCCAAAGGGCACCCGCAACACCGCCAGCAGGACCAGACATCATCAAAGAAACGGGACGATCAGAGGCGTTCCCGAAGGCCATCAGGCCACCGTCAGAGCGCAACACTTTGTATTTGCATTTGCCGGTTTGCTTCTTGAGGGCGGTTTCCAGGTTGCCGAGGTATTTGGACACCGTCGGGCGCACATAAGAGTTAGCGACCGCGGTCAGGGTCCGCTCGTATTCGTACATTTCCGGCAATACTTCGTGGCTGAGACTGACCGGGACGCCGGGCATTTCTTTTTCGACGATTTTGCGGATTTTCTTTTCGTGGGCACCGTTGGCGAATGAGTTCATCAACGACACAGTGACAGCCTGGACCTTCTGACGTTTCAGGATTTTGCAGGCTTCAACCACGGAGTCTTCTTCAAGCTTGCGGACCACTTCGCCTTTGGCACCAATGCGCTCTTTAACTTCGACGGTGTTTTCAAGCAGCGCGAGTGGTGTTGGCTTTGGCCACACAATCCAGCCAGCAAGACCGCCTGGCACGAAAGACCGGCCAATCTGAAGAACTTGGCGATAACCGTCAGTCACAATCAGACCGACCTCAGCGCCCTTGCCTTCCAGAATGGCGTTCGTTGCCACGGTTGTGCCGTGCATCAACTCGTTGATTTCTGTTGGCTTAATTCCTGCATCTTCACAGATGCGGGCAATCCCGTTCATCACGCCGATGGACTGATCCGCCGGTGTTGATGGGGTTTTACCCCGGAAAGTTTCGCCAGTTTTTTCATTGATCAGGAGTAGATCCGTAAAGGTTCCCCCGACATCACACCCGAGTACGTAAGACATTGCGCGGTCACGTCCCTATATCTGAATTATTTTAATTTGGCTGATGACACTCTAACAGGTGTTTCACCTAAGAAGTGCTTCACAACCGCTCGACTCCCTACGAAGCCCGAATAGAAAAGGCTTCGTAAACTTAACTCAGCAGCCCGGCCAAATCGACTCAAGATGAAAAGACTCAGAACCGCGCCGCCCAACTACCGCAAAATCGCCCCTATGACTACCCCCATGGAAGTGTTCTGAGCCTGTTTAAGCCGCTTTTGCGTTATCTGGGAACACGCCGGCCTTACCCAACATGGCTGGAACGGGTCCCCCGAGTCGCTCGGCGATCCAGTCTGCGTTGCTGATGATCTTATTGATATCGATGCCGGTTTCCACACCCATACGGTTGAGCATGTAAACCAAATCTTCCAACGGAATATTGCCTGTAGCACGGGGCGCAAACGGACAACCACCAATGCCGCCGGTAGACGCATCCATAAAGTCTACGCCCGCTTCAACAGCCGCATAAGCGTTCGCTAAGCCGGTGTTGCGGGTGTTGTGCAGGTGCACCCGAATAGGCATGCCGGGCACAGCCTCTTTGACCTTACCGATCAACTCAGTCACGCGAATGGGGTCGGCACAGCCAATGGTATCAGCCAGGGCGATTTCAACAGGCTCGGATTCGGCACAGCGCTTGGCCATATCCGCCACATGATCGGGAGACACCTCACCCTCAAACGGACAGCCGAAGGATGCACCGATAGTGACACCCGCCTTAACCCCCTCGGATTTGGCGAGTTTTCCGACTTCATTCCAGGCCGCGACCGTTTCAGCAGAGGTCATACCCTGGTTCTTGGTGGCGAAGGTATCCGTGGCCACAACAGCGTAGCCGACTTCATCCACACCGGCATCACGGGCACGTTCATACCCCTTCATATTTAAGATAAGCCCGATAAAGGAGCAGCCGCTGTTTTTCGGAAGGCCAGCAAGCACTTCAACCGCATCGGCCATTTGGGGCACACGCTTGGGATTTACGAAGCTGGTGACCTCGATCCGCTTGGTGCCGGCATCGATAGACCTGGTGATAAACTCAATTTTATCCGCAGTGGACAAAATGGTGGGCTCGGCCTGGATGCCATCACGGGGACCAACTTCAACCAAAGTGACTGCGCGCGTCATGGCGTAACCTCTCTCTTATATAAGTAGTGGACTCGTCTATAAGTAGTGGACTCGTCTTTTTGGCCAGGTTTTATAACCTTGGCCCGTAACCAGGATATTAGTCGGGACGTCTCCCTTTGCAAGTTTTCGCGGGCCTAGGAGCGTGTCTGGATGCTTGAATCGTCGCGTGCCGGTCGCTAAACACCTGACGGGGGCTGTTCACCCTTCGCCCATTGGCTTTATCCTGATCCTCGTTGAGATTGGAATATGCTTAAAGCAGGCGCAATCGTCGAACAGCAGCAACAGTAAACAAGGCTCGCGAAAACCGGGCCATATCGGGAGAGGACGTACCACCATGTCTCAAGAAGCCACAGGCCCCTTGGCGGGGCTCCGCATGATCGAAATGGGTCAACTCTTGGCAGGACCATTCTGCGGCCAATTGATGGGCGATTTTGGCGCCGAAGTCATTAAGATCGAGCAGCCAACTGTGGGCGACCCGATGCGTCAATGGGGCCGTGAACTGGTGAACGGCAAATCTCTCTGGTGGCCGATTCTGGCGCGCAACAAAAAGTGCATCACCTTGAATGCGCGCGTCCCTGAAGGTCAAGAGATCATCAAGGAGCTGGTTAAGAAGTCGGACTTCCTGCTGGAAAACTTCCGCCCTGGCACTCTGGAACGCTGGAACCTGGGCTATGACGTTCTCTCGGCCATCAACGAAGCCATCATCATGATCCGCGTTTCGGGCTACGGACAAACCGGCCCTTACGCCCACAAAGCAGGTTATGCCGCCGTCGGAGAGGCCATGGGCGGTCTGCGCTACGTGATTGGAGATCCAACAACCCCACCAAGCCGGGCTGGTATTTCCATCGGGGATACTTTGGCGGCCACATACGGCTGCCTCGGCGCCCTGATGGCGCTGCACAACCGCCACGTCACCGGCAAAGGCCAGGTTGTCGACTCGGCGATCTATGAAGCCGTGTTCGCGATGATGGAAAGCCTGGTCAGTGAATATGACAAGACAGGTCACATTCGCGAGCGCACGGGCTCGATTTTACCGCAAGTGGCGCCCTCCAACATCTATGAAGCCAAGGACGGGCAGTTCCTGATCGCCGCCAACCAGGACACCGTGTTTGGACGTTTGTGTGCCGCCATGGGTCAGCCCGAACTGGCCGAAAACGCCCGCTACGCGACACACCATGCGCGCGGCGAAAACCAGACCGAATTGGACAACCTGATCAACGACTGGACCAAGACCAAAACCGTGAAGGAATTGGAAGCCGCCATGGATGAAGCGGGTGTGCCCTCAGGTTTGATTTATCGTGCCCCAGAGATGCTGGAAGATGCCCACTTCAAAGCCCGTGAAGCCATCATTGAAGTCGCCGACAAAACCATTGGGTCGCTAAAGATGCAAAACACCTTCCCAAAATTCTCGCGCACCCCGGGCAACGTGCGCTGGACCGGGCCAGATCATGGCGAGCATAACGAGCACGTCTACAAAGACATCCTCGGCATGACGGACAAGCAAATCGGTGATTACAAAGAAAAAGGCATCATCTGATTTGCAAGCAATGATCAGAGATACGCAGAAGGATTGCCAGCATGGCTGATGAGAAAAACCTCAACCAAGATTACGACAAGGCCGGATTCGGTGGCGCGCTGGACTTCGGTAAGAAGCCCGCGCTGCTGCTGATCGACTTTGCCAAGGCCTACATCACCAAAGACTGTGGGTTGTATGCCGGGGTCGAGGACTCCGCTGCGGCGGCGCGTCAGCTTCTGGTGGCGGCGCGCAAAGCGGGGATCATGATTGTGTATACCCGGGTGGAGTTCACGCCCGGTGGTGCTGATGGTGGCGTGTTCTACCGCAAGGTACCGGCGCTGAAAAACTTCGACCGCGGCAGCCCCATGGGTGAATTTGTCGAGGGACTTGAGCCGCAAGACGATGAGGTCGTGATCACCAAGCAATATGCCAGCGCTTTCTTCGGCACCAACTTGGCATCAACATTAACGGCGGCCGGAGTCGACACCTTGTTGATTACCGGTTGGAGCACCTCCGGCTGCGTGCGTGCCTCCACATTGGATGCCTGCCAGTCTGGGTTTATTCCCATTGTTGTGCGGGAAGCAGTGGGTGATAGAGATGTGCGGCCCCATGAATCCAATTTGTTTGATCTGCAGGCCAAGTACGCAGAAGTCAAAAACATGGATGACGTGCTGGCCTATTTGAAGGCCCTCTGAGATTTCAGCTGCGAAGCGTCCACTTACCGGTTTTGTATCACCAAGCGGATTGAGTCTGCGGGGATGATGCGGGCACTGTGCACCATAATGGTGTTGCATGAGTAAAGGTGAAACCGGCCATGAAAAACACACGTATTGCCGTCATTGGCGCTGGCATGGCGGGGCTCACGGCGGCTCTGTCGCTTCAAAAAAACGGTTTCAAACCGACCGTCTATGAACTTGCGCCTGAACTGGGGGAAGTTGGTGCTGGGTTAACGCTAAGCCCCAACTCGACCCATGGCCTTGAGTATGTAGGTGTTGGTAAAGCCCTGGCCGCACAGGCGCACGTACCAGCGTCGCAAGCCATCATGCATTACCAAACGGGTGAGATCTTGGTGGAAACCAAGCGCGGCGATATTCCGCTGCAAAAATACGGTGCACATTATTATCAAATTCATCGCGCGGACCTGCACCAGATTCTCTGTGATGCCGCACGCGCCAATGACCCGGACTGCCTGGTGCTCGACCACGCCTTTGACAGTTACACCGAAACTAAGGATGGCATTGAAATCACGTTTACCAATGGCAACACCGCCACCGTTGATGTGGTGATTGGGGCCGACGGTATTCGATCGGCCGTGCGCAGTGCCATGTTCGGCCCGGAAGACCCGAAGTTCACGGGCAATGTCGCCTACCGTGGCATCGTGACCAAAGGCGATCTGTCTGACGATCTCGTTACCCCAGCCTCCGGCGTGGCCATCGCGCCGCGCAAAGCCTTTACGCGGTATCTGGTAAGACACGGCACTTTGATCAACTTCGTTGCGTTCGTGCGCCGTGACGGGTGGGACGAAGAAGGCTGGTCGATCCCCGTCACCCAAGACGAATTGATGGAAGAGTTCGGCGACTGGCACCCCAGGATCAGCGATCTGATCAAAGCCGCCCCAAAGGACAAAGTGTTCAAATGGGCCTTGTATGACCGTGACCCTTTAGACCAGTGGACAAAAGGGCGCGTGACTTTAGTGGGTGATGCGGCCCACCCCATGCTGCCCTTTATGGGCATGGGCGCCGCTATGGGCATTGAAGATGGTGTTGTACTGGGCCGCGCCTTCGGTGCGTCAGACACCATTGAAGAAGCCCTGACACGCTATGAAGCGGCGCGGAAAGAGCGGGCCAATAGCGTTCTTGTGAATTCGCGCGCGGCCCGGGAACGTCTGCAAAGCGATCATCCTGAGCAGTATGACGATTCAAAACATAAGAACGAAGAAAGCATGGGCTTGTTCGAGTACAATCCCGGCACCGTTCCCGTTTAGAGGATAAACGCCATGCGCTTTTTTGCGGCTATCGGACTCGCCCTGTCACTCGTTCTGCCCCTCACCTTAGGCGGCTCAGCTTATGCTGAAGGAGAAGAAGACCTAACGATTGCTGATCTGCGTCGCCCAACCATGCCTGTCTCTGACCTAGACGCGTCGCTGAAATTTTTCACTGAAGTCCTCAATATGACGGACGGTGGACGGGTCGTTTACAACAGCCCGGTCCTGCGCAAAGCCATTGGTGCGCCAGACGGCGTTGATATCACTGTGCTAGCACTCAATGATCGTAACCAGACGGGTGCGATGGTTTTGGTGAGTGCGCCCGGCCTGATCATTGATGCGACAGCGAACGCCAGCAACGCGACGACCCTTGCTTTGTCGGTTAACGATATTACCTCTGTCTATGAACGGGCCGTCGATGGCGGTTATACTGTTTTGATGACACCAGACGAAGCGGCTGCGGCTGAGAATTATCCTCCAGAAAAGGAGATGATTCTGCTAGAACCCAGCGGACATCGTTTAATCGTGGTTCAACCGCCGCCCGCAGCTCCCTAGAGCCGGGCTTATGAGGAACCCTCACGCTAAATTTAGATAGAGAAAAAAGATGACCGAACAACCAAAAATTACGTTACCCCGGGATGCCAAAGGTAAACGATCTGTCTTTTTTGATGATCCTGCCATTGATCAAATCATGACTTTTATCCTCGAACTCTCGGCCGAGGTGTCCGTGGTGTATGACCGTATGGATACAATTGAACGCCTGCTCGACGAAAAAGGCACCATTAGTCGTGATGACATTGAAGCGTATCGTCCCAATGAAGACGTCGAGAACGCCCGCAATGAGCGGCGCGAAGCCTATCTGAAGCGGGTTTTCCGGATGCACCCACAGGCTCCGGTAAAAGACTAATCGCCCAGCGCTTGGCTTGACGAAAGTCAAAGCCCTGCCCCGCTAAATCAGGTGAAGTCTTTAAGCGTGGGAGGCGTTCCGCTGACCAACAGATGATCGCTAAACGTAGAGGACTCGCCTCTGCGACATAGCCCGATAAGGTAGAGTCAGACCCTAACGTTGCCTGCAGTGGAGTTTTAAATGATCCCTCTTGAGAACCATGACATGCTGGCCCAACGCGTTCATGATGAAGAATCACGTCAGTCGTTTGTGAATGATTTTCGTATTCATCTCGCCAGCAAAGTCTTTCCTGGCAATTTTCCCACGTACTACAACCGGGTGCTGCCGCAGTTCATCAAAGACAAAGGCCGCGAACCGGAAACCCGGCATGAAGTACGCCGGGTTATGACCCACGATCCCTATTATTCCTTCTGGAGCGCCATGCAGCGCAACAGTCAGGAAATGATTTGGGACTCGGTCATTGATTCTGTAGAGCGGCAATTGCCCGAGTTGATCGAGAAATCCCGCAAAGCTGCTACCAAAGGCTCACTCACGCTGGACCCTGATCTGGAAACACCAAAGTATCATGTAGCGGCAGACATTCACTTGCAGCCAGGGGCCTATCACTCCGATCAGATTGAAGATGATGTGGCCGCGGGTGCCATGTACGACTGGGGCACCTACATTTACTCTATGGGTGGCCTCGGCACCGGCAACAACGCCCTTGGCCAAATCACCCATGGGTTTTTCAAAAACGAATTCCCCGACATGAAGCCGAAGCGCATCCTGGATATGGGCTGCACCATCGGCGGATCCATAACCTATTGGGCACAACAAAACCCAGATGCCGAATGTCATGCCATTGATGTTGGCGCGCCGGTGCTGCGCTATGGCCATGCCCGTGCCGAAGCCTTGGGCGCTACCGTGCATTTCAGCCAACAGAATGCAGAACACACCAACTTCGAAGATGAGAGCTTTGACGTTGTGATGTCGCATATTCTTCTGCATGAAACCTCACGCACAGCCATTCAAAACGTCTTTAACGAATCCTACCGCTTGCTCAAACCCGGCGGCGTAATGATGCACATGGACCTGCCGCAAGCCCATGGGCAACCGCCGTTGGAAGGATTTCTGTTTGAGTGGGAAATTTACAACAACAACGAGCACTTCTTTGCTCAGTTAAGAGATATGGATATGGCAGAGCTGTGCCGGAAAGCTGGATTTAAGGACGAAAACATTCACCTTAAATCCGCTGGCTCGTTCTGGATGGAAGATCAAACCCCCTACGCAGACGACGGGTTTGAGTTTCCCATCACCATTGGCATCAAATAATTTACTGACACCTAGAAACACTTTGAGGGATGGGACGCACAATGCCCAATGATGATCAAAAGAAAATCAAACTGCCCCGCACTGCCAAGGGCAAAAAACCACAATATTTTGCAGACCCAACCGTCGACAAACTGTTGTCGATGGTTCTGACTTTGATGGGCGAACTTTCTGTGACCCGGGACCGCTTAGATACGGTCGAGCGCCTGATTGAGAAACATGGCGTGTTCAAAGTCGACGAGATCGAACACTACGACATTCCTGACGATGTCGATCAAATCCGAAGCGAGCGCCGCAGCGCCTATATTGCGCGCGTCCTGAAAACCGTCCAGGACGAGTTGGATGCTTTGCAGAGCAAAGGCGACGGCAAGAATTCTGAACTGGACGACTAAGAAATATCCGCAATGAACGTCGCCACCAAAGGGCCGCTCCAGTCGAGCGGCCCTTTTGACATCCAGCGTCTGAATTTAGATGCCAAGAACCACCATGCTGATTTGCGATGTTGCTGCGCCAGCAACATAAGCTAGGGACAATGCGAGTGCATAATACTTGGTCATGAAAGCCTCCGGTTTATACAGGACGCAAAAGTGCGCCGGGATACGGTGGCAAGGCCAAACAGCTTGTGAGAACTTAAAGTTCAGGTCAAAGACAGCGACGTGAACCCTCAGTAAACCGCGCGACCTCACCAACCATAAACGCCAAAATCTGGGATGTGGTTGCAAAAAAACTCTGTCTCAGCGAATAAGAAGGGGAGCTTCAAGACTTGCCTTCATATTGGAGAGACATTCATGACCACACACAAAACCGGGCTTTCCCGTCGCGCCGTTGCTGGAGGACTGGGCATTGCTGCCGCGGCATTGGCCACAAACTCCGCTATTGCTGCGACAAAAGATAATGACAGCACACGGAAGTCTTTTGTGCTGGTCCACGGCACCTGGCATGGGGGGTGGGAGTGGCGCGATGTGCGCCGCAATCTCACCGCACGTGGTCATGAAGTGTTTGCGCCATCCTGCACCGGCTGCGGCGACCGCAAACATTTGATGAGCCCAGACGTTGGCCTGGACACTCACGTCACAGACATTGCCAACATCATTGAGTACGAAGAACTACAGGACGTAATCCTGGTGGGGCATTCCTTTGCGGGCCTAACCATAACTGGGGTTGCTGATCGGATGAGAGGCCGGATCAAACGTCTTGTGTTTCTGGATGCTTTGGTGCCCTATGGCGATCGCATCAGTGGCGTCAGCCGCAAAGAAGACGGCTCCCTTCCCGACTATTGGATCAAACGCCAGGAAAAATTCATCGACGGGTATCAGATGGATTTTTTTGAAGATTATCCGATGGAGATGGTTGTGCCTGCCGACGACGAAGAAAACATCGCCTGGTTGAAACGCAGAATCACAACCCACCCCGCGCGCCAATGGTCAGACACGCTAGAACTTAAGAACGGCGGCTGGGAGGGTCTCCCGCGCACCTATCTCCACTGCGTCGGGCAAATTTATAGTCCAACCTCGATGAATATGGTGGGACCCGCCAAGGATGATCCGGAATGGGATTATCGCGCCATGCCCTGGCATCGTAACGCGATGATGACAAATGCGGACGAAGTCGCAGATGTTTTGGCGGAGATGTAGTCCGGTCCTTTAGAAACACGACCTTGCTCGTGGGAGATGCGCCGGTTATACGATGCGGGCGTTTCTCCCAGTGCAGGATACAGACTAATGACTCAACGCGGCGAAGCCCGTTCCAGCTACAAACATTTTTTGAAGATTCCCACACGCTGGAAAGACAATGACGTCTATCAACACGTCAACAACGTGGTCTATTACTCCTTCTTTGACACAGTCATTAATGAGTATCTGATCCGCGAAGGTGGCTTGGATTACGAGAACGGCGACATCGTTGGATTAGCGATTGAGACCCACTGCGCCTTTCATAAACCCATTCAGTTTCCGCAAGTGATTGATGCAGGCTTGCGCGTTGGCAAACTCGGCAATTCGTCTGTGCGTTATGAGGTTGGTCTGTTCGTCGAAGGCGATGAAGACTGTGCTGCCAACGGGCACTTCGTGCATGTGTTTGTCTCTCGCCCTGAAAATAAACCTACCCCTATCCCGCCAAAACTGAGAGCGTGTATGGAACGCCTCGTCACAGAAGCTTCTTCGTGACGCCAACAGGAGACACACCATGAGCCTGCCCCAACGCAAAAAACTGCGCGACTTAATGGCGGCCCCCGGCATGATTGTTGCCCCGGGCGCTGGCACCCCCTTGGACCTGAGATTGATTGAGCAGGCGGGATTCGACGTTGGCTACATGACCGGCTATGGCAATGCCTGCGTCCGTTATGGCGTGCCTGATGTCGGCCTGATTGGCTACGGTGAGCTAGAAGACACGGTGCGCGCCATGCGCCAGGTGACCGAGATTCCCTTAATTGTCGATTGTGACACCGGCTACGGCGACATTGCCAATGTCAAACGCACGGTCGAAGGCATGGAATCCCTCGGCGTGGCTGGCGTTCAGCTGGAAGATCAAATCTGGCCAAAGAAATGCGGCCATATGGCTGGTAAATTTGTTGAGTCCCGCGACGTCGCCGAGCGCAAGATCAAAGCCGCCGTCGCCGCCCGGACGGACCCGGATTTGTTGATTATCGCGCGCACTGATTCCCGTGGCCCACACGGCATGGATGAGGCCATGGACCGGGCTAAGATGTTCATGGATGCCGGGGCCGATATGATTTTCTTTGACGGTCCCAAGTCCCTCGAAGAATTGCATCAGATTTGCGACGCCGGTATTGGCCCGCAAATGGCCAATATGAGTGAAACCGGCCTGACTCCTATTCTCTCGGCCAAGGAACTTGAAGACATCGGTTTCAAGCTGACCATCTGGCCGTCCACCACATCGCGCATTGCCGTGCGTCAGGTGTCTGAGTTTTTAGCGCACCTAAAAGAAACTGGCGATTCCCGGCCTTGGCTCGATAAAATGGCATCACTGGAAGAAACCAACACAAAGCTGGGCTTGAATGATGTCAAAGCGTTCGAGGATGACGTAACTGGCGGTTAATGGAAAACGAATTATGAATTAGCTGCAAGCAATTCTTGATTTGACACTATTCAAAGTAACGGATTGCTTTCGCCTGAATCCGCTTTAGGTGCTTAGATACAGGGCTGTGGTTAGCATATCCTAACTCAGTAGCGGCTTCGCTAAGGTTCGCGCTGCTTCTTGTTAGGCACACAACGACCTCTCTTTCTTTAGGATTCAGAACGCTAAAGAAATCGTTGAACATTAGGTTATCGGAAAACTCCGAAAAAGGCCCAACAACTTGATCTGCGTAATCAAGCTCTACGAACTTGACGGATATCTTGTTCCGCTTTCGGTACAGTTTTCTTTCGAAATCTTCCTTGGCATATGACCAGTTATCTGAAAAGTCTTCTTCAACTCGGTTGGATTTAATACATTCCATCAAGTTTCTTAACTGGCCATTCTGGTCAGCCAACTCGACCAGTTCCTTAACAACTGAAGAAGCTTCGTCTTCACCCATCCATATGCTTCCACCTTTGCGGGGTCGCTCAGGTATAACGTCAGGCTCAACTGCAAGTCTAATCTTGAGGTCGGACAGCATTGATTTGTCGTTGTCTTCTTCAAACTCGGTGAGTTCGTGCAAATTAAGTCTATTTTGAATAACGGAAGTCGCAAATGGCAACCAATAGTCCAGGCTGTGTGCCAACAGTTTGATGGGCTCATTCTTTTCAAACGCCTTTAATTTTGATCCTGAAATAAGATGGGGCCATATTCGACTTGCAAAAGCCTCAGACAGCTTCGTCTGATAATCATCTGGAAGTAGCCCTTCTATGCGTTCAGTAAAGGCTGGAAACGCGGGCCAAACATTTCTTCTGATTGCCGGCAAACCGTTTGCATCGAGTGTTTTATATGGAATCATTGAATATAGCGGGAGATAAGCGTCAAAGCGCTTTGGTGAGTCTACAAGGAGATAAACGTTTTGACCTTGGACCCTGCTCAGGGATGGGACGATATCATGGACACTATCTTCTTCTTGATCAGGCCCAAACATTTCATGCCGAAACTGCCCGGCTTCCCAAGCAATATTCCATTTAGCAATCGCCCCGAGCAATCTCAGCCGGTGATCTGAAGCACCATCTAATTGAACACTACTAAATGGGATATAAAGAAACCGGGGTAATTGCGGTTTTTCCGGAATCGGTAGAAACCTGTAGAAGAATCTTGCAGAAAAATTGGTAAGCTCCGGGTAACGCCAAGATTCTAATTCTTCTCCCTTAGCAATTAGGGTCTCATCTGAGTATATTTCATCGCACATAAAATCTCCTCTAAATGTCGTTCTATTTTAGTAACGACAAAAGTGGGGAAAATTGTTCCGGCCAAATGATTTCTAATATCTGTACTTTTGATGTCACATTCGACGAGTAGCAGATTTTAACAATTCGATGGCCAAAACTGGGAAGATCACGCGGATGACCTGACCCACCTCAGCCAAGCTCACGAAACACAGACCAAGGACTGAGAACGGTTGCTCTGGGAGCGTTCCGTCTCAAGATACACGCTCACAGACCGGACTTTCCTTGCCTCACTCCCAATCCCCGGTAAAGTTAACATAACAGATCACCTTTTGGAGACAGGGGCATGGCAGCCGACGGCAGCGCAGCATCAGCAGTCACGGAACAAGACCTGATCCGCCGTGCCCGAGACCTTGGACCCGCGCTGGCGGAGCGCCGCGCAAAAACCTACGACTTGCGCCGCCTGCCTGACGAGACAGTCGCAGACCTGGTGGGGGCGGGTTTGCTCAAAGCCTGTCAGCCAGCCCGGGCCGGTGGGTATGAGTTGCCGTTCGGCGCCCAGACCTCAGCTGGCGCTGAAATCGGCAAGTATTGCGGGTCGTCAGCGTGGATCGTCTCGGTGTGCGGCACCCACCATTGGATGCTGGGAAAATTCGCCCCGGAGGCCCAGGACGACGTGTGGGGCACAACCCCGGACGCCATATCGGCGTCGGCTTTTGCCTCCATGTATCAAACCACCGAAAAGGTTGAAGGTGGGTTTAAGATTTCTGGGCGCTGGATGTTTTCCAGCGGCATTCATGCCTGTGACTGGGTGATTGTGGTTGGGCGGATTCCCCGCGAAGATGGACCGCCCGAGGCATGGTTCATGCTGGTGCCGAAAAGCGATTATAAAATCCAAGACAACTGGCGGACCTTTGGACTGCGCGGCACGGGCAGCAATGACCTGATTATTGAAAACGCCTTTGTGCCCGAACATCGGGTGATTGGACACGCCGAGATCAACCAACTGGACACACCCGGCACCGCCAATAATCCACACAGCGTTTATCGCATGCCCCTTCAAGGTGCGATCAACTACTGTGTATCGGCCCCGGCCCTTGGGCTGGCAGAGGGCGCTTTGATGTCTTTCTCAGAAGCTATGGGGGCCAGGACAGACGTTTTTGCAAAAAAGATTGCCGAGAATGCGACGCTGCAAGTGCGCACCTCGGAGTCAGCCGCCGAAATCGACTGCGCGCGATTGCTGTATGAAAACGACATCGCACGGATACGGCAATCCTTGAATGGCGGCCCACCCCTTGAACTGGAAGATCTTGCGCGCTTGAAACGCAATGCGTCTTACGTTGGGCAACTTTCCAAGCGCGCCACCACGCGACTGGCTGAAGCCATGGGCGCGCGCGGCCTCGATGAAGATAATTTTGTGCACAGAGCCAACGCGGATATCGGCGCGGCCTGCTCACATATCTCCATGGTGTGGGATACCTGCGCCCGGCCCTATGGCATGGCCAAGCTTGGCGTATTAACCGAATTTCTATTAGGGCCTTAGCGAACGTCTGGATCGCCAAGTGTTGCTCTGCCCCTAGAATCCCGGTAAATCCGGGCACATACAAAAAGAAGATAACGAATAGACGTCATTCAAAAACAAGGAGCCGCAAACATGGCCCCCGACACCCACGTTCAAGATCGCATCGAGATGGCTACACCTGAAGAACTGGTTGCCCGCGCCGCCGCGCTCGGACCAAAAATCTTCGAACGCCGCTTTGATGCCGCGAAAAAGCGTTCTGTTCCTAACGACACCATCGCGGAATTGGTCGACTCAAAAGTCTTGCGGGCCTGCATGCCAAAACGCTTTGGCGGCTACGAACTGCCTTTCGGCGCACACACAGATGTGGCCTTGGAACTGGCCAAACATTGTGGCTCAACCGGTTGGGTCTCTGGCATTATTGGCAGCCACAACTGGTGGCTCGGAAAATACGAACCGGATGCCCAAGCAGAAGTGTGGGAAGACAACCCCGACGCGCTGGTAGGCGCGGCGTTTGCATCTAAACCGGGCTCCAAGGGCACGCCAAAAGACGGCGGCGACGTTTTAATTTCTGGTACCTGGATGTGGTGTTCCGGCGTGGATCATTGTGATTGGGTATCGTTGATGACCCCCGTGTTCAACGGCGACGGCCCGCCAGACATGGCCATGGTGCTGCTGGAAAAAGGCCAGTACACAATTGATGACGTTTGGTACTCACCCGGCATGCGGGCCACCGGGTCTAACAACGTGATTGTCCAAGACGTGCTGGTCCCGGCGCACCGCGTGACCCGCGTTGCCGAACTGAACACCAAGGACTCACCGGGCTGCAAACTAAACACCAGCGCGGTCTACAAACTGCCGATGCTGGACGTGTTTGGATATTCGGTCGCCATTCCAACGCTAGGATGCGCCATAAGTACACTCGATCACTTCGTGAACGGCATGCGCGAGCGCGCTGCACTGGACAACTCCAAGGTCGCGGAATTTCAAAGCCTGCAACTGCGCGCGGCCGAATCTTCAGCCGAAGTTGATGCCGCGTATTCTATCTACCGCCGTGATCTCGAGCATATGTGGGCGGCAGCTGAAGAAGACCGCAACCTCAAACCCGATGAATTGTTAAAGTTCAAACGCAACGGCGCTTTTGTCGCAACACTCTCAAAGCGCGCTGCCACACGTGTGATTGAAGCCATGGGCGCGGGCGGCATGACCGACAGCAACCCGGCGCATACAGCTTTCTCAGACACGCTGGCCGGTGCCGCGCACCGGGCGCTGGCCTGGGACATCAACGGTACACTTTGGGGTAAGGAATTGTTTGGCTTGAATGACGGCAAAACGGATCTAGAACGCCGCACAGAAGCCGCTAAGAAGAAGGCTTAGAGCCTGAAGATCGCCTAGAGAGGCTCAAGCGCTTGGGCCTGACGAAGCAAGTCTACAAGGCCCGGGTCTGCAATCTCCAACAGTTCAAGCTGTTCCACGATGTTGGAGAGGTACTCGATACTGCGGCCTTCTGAGCCTGTTCCCTGGAGCAAGTACGCAATCTTTTCGGTCACGGACCAATGCCCGGCAAACTGATCATGGTTGGTGTCGGCCACATACACCCGTGCCGAAACCGAACGCCCGTCTAACAGATCAACATCAAGATGCTGCGTTAAGTATACATCCGTCACCAGCTCACGCTCGTCCAGATACGCCACGACCTGTTCCACATCATCCGGGCTAATTTTATAGGCTCGGCCTAAACATTCACCACCGGGGGTCAGACCGCTGACAAGACCAGGGACATCCGGCGTGCCCCGATAGTGGATCGACTGGATGCACATATCCCGCCGCCAGCCGTTCAGCCGGGCCGGGACCATCTCCGCAAAAGGAAAGCCCGGTCGCCACATCAGCGAGCCATAGCCAAACACCCAATAGTCAGCGTTAGAATTATTTAATGGCGTTTGTTTACATGTCATGCAGTGGTTTTAGCGCCACAATTCCGCCCGTCAACCATGCTAGTTTAACGACCATGTTCAAAAGCACCTCAAAGTCACTGATCACCCTCATAATTGCCGTTCTGATAATCGGCAGCCTAGGGTATGGCGCGCTTTGGGCGTCACTCGCCATTGGGGTCCGCGCACTGAGTACGGAGTGGGTTGAGGCGCAGCGGAAAGCTGGCTGGGCGATCTTCATGCAAGAACCGCGGCTCAATGGGTTTCCGCGATGGCCAGAAGTGATCATTGAGAATTTAAGTGTAACCGCACCCCTTAAGAACGGCGGCTGGACCTGGGTCGCAAGCCCCCTCACCGTTACACCCTCTGCCCTGGATTTAACCCGTGTACAGATTAAAGCCTCGGGCCAGCACAGGCTGACATCTCCCGTATTGCCAACGGCGCCTTGGGTATTGAATACCGTCAACACCGAGATGGTGTTGGACGTCGATACGGCGGGTCGGCTGCAACGCGGCGATATCTTATTTCAGGACGCAGAATTTCTTGATCCCAAGGGTCTCCCCATTGTGGGCGCAGATCGGCTGGCCCTGTCTTTAGGGTTAAGCGAGAACAATAATGCAGACATCACCATGGCGTTCTCTGGATCTGGCCGCGACATCCGCATGGCCATCAATGCACCGCCATTTGCGCGCACCATAAAAGCCGCCCAATTTGAAGCAGACTTGGTCGGCAACATACAGCCGGGACGCCTTCAAGGTGCCATTGAGGCGTGGCGTACCAATGGTGGTGCCCTTGAAGTGCGGCGCGTGTTTTTAGACTGGCCACCGCTGACCATCGCCGGTGATGGCACCTTGGCCCTCGATGAGAATCTGCAGCCGATCGCCGCCTTTTCCACACGCATTACCGGGTTTGGAGAAACGCTCACCGCGATGCAACAGCAAGGAATGTTAGACCGGAATCAGGCGGCCTCAGCCCTCATGGTGCTCAACCTGCTCTCATCAAATTCAAGCAACAGCGGCAGAGCCGAGATCAGCCTGCCACTTTCGGTGCAAGATCAAAGGCTTTCCATTGGACCGTTTGACATGATGACTCTGCCGCGCCTGACGTGGCAGTAAAAACAAAGTCACCTTGCGCTCTAATCAGGCGGGCCGTACGCATCAATCACCCAGGGCTCATCTGCGGCTTCTGCCACCCATTTCTGCATGGCCGGGAGATTAAAAATAGAAGCTGAATAGGCACGAGATGTTTCATCCATATCCACGGCATAAGTTTTAAACCGCGACACCACTGGCGCATACATGGCGTCGGCAATGGTGAAATCACCGAACAGGAAATCACCGCCCTGCCCGAACCGGTCGCGGGCATCGCGCCAGAGGTCTTGAACACGTTGCACGTCCTTCGCCACATCCTCAGCCCACACGCGGGCATCATAAGATTTACCTAGGTTCATTGGCATGGCTTTGCGCAAAGCCCCAAAGCCTGAATGCATTTCAGCGGCAATCGTGCGGGCGTGCGCCTTGGCATGGGGATCCGTCGGCCACCAGGGTTTGTCGTAAAACGCATCGGCCAGATAATCGAGGATCGCCAGCGATTCCCATACGGTGATGCCGCCATGATGCAGCACCGGCACTTTGCCCGCCGGTGAGTGTTTGCGAATTTCAGCAGACGTCGCCTCCTGATGGAGCGGAATGACGACCTCCTCAAACTCCAACCCAAAGTGAGTCATGGCCAACCAGGGCCGTAACGACCAGGACGAATAGGTTTTGTTGGCAATGACAAGGGTCAGGTCTGTCGCCATGGTCAAGACTCCTACTCCGCTTGTTTGGCATCGATGATGCCACGGCGTATTTTGCGGGTGCGCTCAAACAGGTCTTCGAGAACATCACCTTCCCCGCGGCGGATGGCCCGTTGTAAGGCGGTCAGGTCTTCTGAAAAGCGCTGTAAAACGTCCAGCGTGGCTTCTTTGTTGTTGAGGAAAATATCACGCCACATCACCGGATCAGAGGCCGCAATACGGGTGAAATCACGGAAGCCAGAGGCGGAGTATTTAACCACCTCCTGGCGCAAGTCGTCTTCCAAATCCGTGGCCGTCCCGACAATGGTGTAGGCAATCAAATGCGGCAGATGGGAGGTGATGGCCAGGACACGGTCATGATGCGACGGCGTCATATTATCAACCATCGCCCCCATAGCCGTCCAAAGGTCTGTAACCTTAAGCAGCGCTGCGGCATTCGTATGCTCCGTCGGCGTTAAGATCGTCCAACGACCATCGAACAACTCTGGAAACCCGGCTTCGGGACCTGACTGCTCTGTCCCTGCGATGGGATGGCCCGGCACAAACAGCGCAGGCTCGGGAAGGTGCGCATAGACCGCATCAACAACAGCCTGCTTGACCGAACCCACATCGGTGACAATCGCCCCCGGTTTCAGCGCTGGCGCGATGGCCTTGGCAATCGCGCCATAACTCCCGATCGGGGTGGCCAATACAACCAGATCAGCCCCCTCGACGGCAAGCGCCGGATCCTCAAACGCCTGAGAGACCAAACCAAGATCAATCGCAGCTTTTCGGGTCGCTTCGGACCGCGCGCACCCCACAAACGCCTTGGCCAGACCGTCCGCCGCCATGCGACGGATCATGCTGGACCCAATCAGACCAATGCCAATAAAGGCGGCTTTTTCAAACAGTGCGTCTGTTTTGAGATCAGTCATCGTGGCCTCCCATAAAGCGGGTCAAGGCCGACAGAACGGCATCAACTTCTTCGTTCGTGCCCAGGGTAATGCGCAGATGATCTGGCAGACCGTAATTCTCGACTCGGCGCACGATAATGCCCTGGCCCTGCAAAAAGGCATCCGCCTCTGCAGCGGTTTTACCGGGCACATGCGGGAATTTAGGCAGCACGAAGTTGCCGGATTCACCTGTGATATCCAAGCCCAGCCCGCGCAAACGCTGCACGGCAACCCCCATCATTTTCGTATTGTGCTGCTGAGCCTGCAGGGTGTGATCAACATCGCGCATAGCTGCTGCCGCCGCCGCGAGCGCCGCGCCGTTGATGTTAAACGGACTGCGTATGCGCTCCAGCGCTTCAATAATTGACCGGGCCGCAAAGGCCCAGCCAACACGCAAGTTCGCCAAACCGTATATTTTAGAAAACGTGCGCGTCATCACCGTGTTTTCTGTCTGCTCAGCCAGAGCGCGCCCGCCGTCATACTTAGCGGGGTCCATAAACTCGGCGTAGGCGCCATCAATCACCAGCACGATATCTTCCCGCAACGACTCTCTGAGACGTGCGATTTCAGATGACGGCAAAACGGTTCCAGTCGGGTTGTTGGGATTGGCGAGAAAGACAATGCGGGTCGCCCCCGCCACCGCATCCAAGATGGCATCCACATCGGCTGTCAGGTCGGTCTCAGGCACCACCACCGGCGTCGCTCCCACACTGCGCGTGTAGATGTCGTACATCAGGAAGCCGTGTTCGGTATGAATGACCTCATCACCCGGACCCGCATAAGCGCGGCACACTAACCCCAGGAGTTCGTCGGACCCTGCACCGCAAATCAACCGGTCTGCGGACAACGCATGCACATCGGAAATCGCCGTTTTAAGATCGTTGGCATGGCCATCCGGGTAGCGCGTCAATTTAGACGCCACCGCTTCATAGGCAATGAGCGCGGCAGGGCTTGGCCCCAGCGCGCATTCGTTCGACGACAGTTTAATCACCCGATCACGCCCCGAGAGGCTCGACTTGCCGCCCTCATAGAGCGGAATGTCCATGAGTCCGGCGCGGGGCTGAGGAAGCGCCATGATGCCTAATCCGTTTCAAAGGTGGCCAAAAAACGGCTCAGTCTTAGTTGCATGACCATGTGAAATCAAAGGGAAATCAAAGAAAACATTGACAGAGCAGTCGCTTAAGGCTGTTTTGCCTGTTTCAGCAACACATCCGCGACACATAACATGCACCATTGGATACCTGACTCGTGATTGGTAAAGACACCGCCCAAGCTGGCTCAGAAGATATTCTGGCTCCCAGGATGACCCTGGAAGGCCCGCTTGTGCTGCAATCTGGCGTCTCTCTGGCACCGGTCCAAATCGCATACCAGACCTACGGCACATTAAATGCTGACAAGTCGAACGCCATTCTGATTTGTCACGCCTTGACCGGTGATCAATTTGTATCCGGCATCAACCCGTTAAGCGGACGCCCGGGCTGGTGGAGCCATTTGGTGGGCCCTGGCCTGGTGATTGACACAGACCGCTATTTTGTCGTGGCGACCAATGTGCTGGGGGGGTGCTTAGGGTCAACCGGCCCGAAAGAGATCAATCCGGACACTGGGCGGCCCTATGGGCTGCGGTTCCCCGTCATCACCATTCGCGACATGGTCCAGGCCCAAGCCCGGCTGCTGGATCAACTGGGTGTCGGGAAAATATTCTGCGTGATCGGCGGCTCCATGGGCGCATTGCAAACCCTGGAATGGGCACACCGATTCCCGGAGCGCGTTGTGTCCGCTATTCCCATTGCCGGGTCTTACAGACATTCCGCCCAAAACATCGCGTTCGACGAAGTGGGGCGGCAAGCCATTATGGCCGACCCGGATTGGCGGCAAGGTAATTACCTGGAGGAAGGCACAACACCACACCGGGGCCTGGCTGTTGCCCGGATGGCGGCGCACATCACCTATCTGTCGGAACCCGCGTTGCAGAGAAAGTTTGGCCGCAGGCTTCAGGACCGAGAAAAGTTAACCTATGGCTTTGACGCTGACTTTCAGGTGGAGAGCTATCTGCGGCACCAGGGTTCGACCTTTGTGGACCGGTTTGATGCCAATTCCTATCTCTATATTACACGCGCGATGGATTACTTCGATCTGGCCGAAGAAAATGACGGCAATCTGGCCAATGCGTTTAAAGAGACCCCGGTGCGCTTCTGCGTCATGTCGATCAGCTCGGATTGGCTGTTCCCCACATCAGAGAGCCGCGAGATTGTGCATGCCTTAAATGCCAACGCGGCGAAGGTCAGTTTTGTCGAAGTTGAGTCTGACAAAGGGCATGATGCCTTTCTGCTGGATGAACCAGAACTGCATGCCACCCTGCAAGGCTTTTTGGATGGCGCCGCGCGCTCAGTGGGTTTGGATGAAGTTGAGGACGCAGGTTCATGACCGACTCCCAAACACAAAACACCTCGCAAAAAAATGTGCCACAGAACATTCGCATTGACCTGCAATTGGTGGCGGACCAAATCAAACCCGGCAGCCGTGTGCTGGATGTGGGCTGCGGCGATGGCATGCTGCTGTCATACTTGCGCAAAACCAAAGAGGTGGATGGACGCGGCCTGGAGTTATCTATGGCCCGCGTGACCGGGGCCGTACGCCAGGGCTTAGCCGTGGTCCAGGGGGATTTGGAAACAGATCTGAAACACTACCCCGCCGATGCGTTTGATTACGTGATCTTAAGTCAGACCTTGCAGGCCACCCGCAATCCCAAAGAAGTGCTGGAAGCGCTCTTGCGGTTGGGCACCCACGCCGTGGTGTCTTTTCCTAATTTTGGCCATTGGCGGGTGAGACTGGCCCTCCTGCTTAAGGGACGCATGCCGAACACGCCCACATTGCCGGAAACCTGGTACGACACCGACAATATTCACCTCTGCACCATCAAAGATTTTCTGGCGTTGGTGAAAGACTTAGGGATGACCATTGAAGCCGGGTTTGCGCTGGACGGCCAAGGCAAGCGGCAAAGCTTTGACGCCACGGGTCCGATGGCCAACTTACTGAGCGAGCAGGCCATTTTTGTTTTGCGCCGCTAAGTAAAACCGCCGTCACGCGTGATCGATTGGTTCAACACCCTTTGAGAACGCGAAACTTTAGAACGAGAGGCCGCCCCTGCTGGAGACGCGCCGCTGGGCACCAGAATGTAATCACGCAACCTGCGGGCGCCAGCCGCTTCGGTGGGCGCTGCGTAAATCTGCTTTGTGGCTTCGACAATATTTACGCCGGCAATGGTTGGAAACAAGCGGCGGCCAATACGCTCGACCCCCAAAGTCCAAGACGTAAACAGCGGCCACCACACCGGTGGGAAAAACAGCGCCGTGGTTTTGACAACCGGCGCAAACAAGGCATCACGCAAGGTGCGGCTGAGTTGAGTCATCGAATACGGCCGGCCATGGGCAAAGGGAGAGCGCTCGATGCGCGCCCACAAGCCGCGCCGATTGGGCACGATAACCAAGAGTTTTCCGCCATCGGCCAGAACCCGCCAACATTCGCGTAGCAAATCGCGAAAATGCGCGCTGCCCTCAAGGGCATGCACCAACACAATGCGATCAAACATGCGATCCGGAAACGGCAGTGCGTCATCATCCGCCAGCGTGACCCGCCCAGGGCCCTGAACCGGCCAGTGCATAACCCCTTGGGACGGGGGCATGACGGCGACCACGCGCTCGGCTTCCTCATCAAATTGCGACAAAACGGGCGTGGCAAAACCAATACCGAGCACACGCTGCCCGGTAACATCGGGCCATATATCGCGCACACGCCGCCGCAGCACGCGGCGGGCCAGACGACCCAACGGCGCAGCGTAAAAGTCTCTCAGATCAACGACATCGATCCACATAAGCGCTTATTAGCACAGGCAGGCCCGTGCGCCTCATTGTTCCGCAGATACCCGCGCAGAATCAGTGCTCAAAGCCCCTAAGCATATGCTAATCCTTGCGTGAAGGAGCTGAATCGACGAAACTGCGGTTTGAATTTAAACGAAATTAACGTTTCAGCCGTTAGATATTATAAGAACGACGGACATTCTCGCGTTAGGTGCGGAATGTGGGGGCTGCGGGGGTTTTGTATAGTAGCATCCCGCGCGACGACAAGGGGAACTGGACATGGCGTCCAAAGGATATTTGGCTCAAATGCGGGGATTTACCCTGATTGAAATTTCCATCGTGCTGGTGGTGATTGGGTTGCTGCTGTCCGGCGGATTGGTGGCACTTGGGCCGGTGCTGCAGAACGCAAAACGGACTGAAACCGAAAACACACTCACAAAAGTCGAAGACGCAATACTTCTGTATACAATTCAACATAGCTGTCTACCCTGCCCTGCTGATGGTTCTCTTGTAACTGGCAGCGGGAATGACGGTCGCTCGGAAACAAATACAGGTGCATTTTACATCAGTCAGTGCTCCGACGATGCTGGTGGAGCATCATGTCGAGCTGATAGCGGCCAGAACGTCGTTCCTTGGGTTACCCTCGGATTGTCAGAAGCAGACGCTATAGATGCTTGGGGTAATAGGCTCTATTACGGGGTTACAACTGGTCTTGATCTCGCCGATAGTATGGATCGATCCGGCACAACCTATCCAGCTGGCACACTTGATGTTGGTAACATTGCAGATGCATCAGACCCATCAGACAATGTAACAGGCGTAGCTGCCTACGTTTTATTTAGTTTTGGCCAAGATGGCAGCGATGCTAGGGCTTCTCAAAGCGGTGCCTTGCGCACAGATCGCTATAACTCTGCCGATCAAGACGAAAATTCAGACGGAGCAACAGATGGTTTCGTTCAAGACAGTCCTGTAGACATTGATGGAAACACTTACTTTGACGATATTTTGCGTTGGAAATCTGCGCCGATTATCGTTCAACAATGCGGTTCAGGCGTATGCGGGAACCCCTGATATTCATCCGGCTTGAGAGCCTATCCCCCTCAGCCTTTCCCTTGCCTTCTGCCTCATTTGGCGGCACTCTAGGGCCTAGATTTTGGGGCATTTAGGCTCGGTGAGAGATTCCAACATAGGGATCCACAACGCCTGAGCTGACGGGGGACAGCCTGCATGGGCAAGCGCGTTTTATCACGTAAAATCAATATGCTAGCGGCACTTGCCGGGGCCGCAACCTGCGCCTTGGCCGCCGTGTCGGCAGCGCCGGTGGCGGCGCAATCCATGGGTTCGGCTGGGGGCTCAGCAGCAGATGCGGCGGTGTGCCAACGCTATGTGCAAGCCAATGAACGCCTGCAACGCATTCCACAGGGCTTACTGGCTGCGATTTCCCTGGTTGAATCTGGCCGCGGTGTTGGTCAAAACGGAACCCGCGTCGCCTGGCCATGGACCATTAATGCCGCAGGCGAAGGGCAATATTTTGACAGCAAGGAAGAAGCCGTTGCCGCAACGCGGGCCTTGATTGAAGACGGCCTGCGCAGCATCGACGTGGGCTGTATGCAGGTGAATCTGCGCTACCACCCGGACGCCTTTGCTTCCCTCGAAGATGCTTTTGAACCAGCCAGTAATGTCGCCTACGGCGCGTCTTACCTGCGTCAGTTGCATCGCCTGCAAGGATCCTGGCCGAAAGCCGTCGAGCGCTATCACAGCTCGGAAGACGGACGCCGGGCCGATTATCGCGACAAAGTTCTGACCACCTGGCGCGACGATGCCCGCCGCCTGATCATGAATGCGGTTTTGGCGGAAGACACAGACACGCCTTACCACCGCGCAGTTAAGGATTTTGCAGCCGGACGCTACCCGGAAGCGCTGAAAAAATACCAGGCGATCTTAAAAGATAAAGAAAATGACCGCTTGGCCTTGCTCGGCATTGCCATGACCAGCGAACGCCTGGGGCGGATGCCAGAATCGGAAGCGGCGTATGATCAATTTCTGATCAACGAGCCAGAAAACGCGGCCATTTTAACACGGGTGCTGGAGTCAACCGCTGCCATGCCCATCGGTGATGCAACAGCCCGTCTGGAACTCTTGGCGAATTCCGGTGTTGATCAGCCTGCGGTGCTGGCCATGCTGGCCGACCTAAAAGGCAAGATGGGACAAGACGACTCAGCCTTATCCTACATGGGGGCCGCCATTCAGCGCGCACCGGACATTGCCTTGTATCACCTCAACGCTGGCGTTTTGGCTGACCGCCTGAACAGGCCAACACAGGCCGTCGCTTATTATGGTGAATTCATCCGGCTGTTTGAGCTTCAGCCGATCTTTATTGAAACGTCAGTGGACGGCGTGCGGGCACGGGCGCGGTATTTACGCGCCCAAATGTAGGCCATCCATACAGACGTAACCGAACCAACATCGTGATCCGCCACAACGTGTTTTTGCAGATAACTGGTGGCGCACCTAAGTAGTGATACATCTAGCTGGCACTTGATTTAAAAGACACCATTAAGAAGACACCAAGGGGAGCCCTTCCATGGAAATTACTGAACTCCTGGCCTTTGCCCAGAAAAACAAAGCTTCTGACCTGCATTTGGTCTCCGCAAAACAACCTATGGTGCGCATTGACGGCGGGCTTAAGCCGATCAAAACCGGCGAGCTCGACCCTGACACCGTTAAAAACATGCTGTACTCGATCATGACCGAGGAGCAGCGCTCGGACTTTGAGTCAGAAAAAGAAATCGATTTTGCCATTGCCTATGGTGAAGAATCCCGGTTTCGCGTCAACGCTTACAACACAACAACCGGAGCAGCGGCGGCGTTTCGCGAGATCCCAACAAAAATTCCGTCTTTGGAAGACTTGAACGCCCCGGAAATCTTTAAGCGTTTCGCAGAAACCGAACGCGGCATGGTGCTGGTGACCGGACCAACGGGCTCAGGCAAATCAACCACCATGGCCGCCATGATTGATTACATGAATGCCAATACGGACCGGCATATTCTGACCATCGAAGATCCGGTTGAGTTCGTTCATTCCTCGAAGAATGCCTTGATCAACCACCGTGAAGTCGGACGCCATACAAACTCTTTCGCACGGGCGCTTAAAAGCGCACTGCGTGAGGATCCTGACGTCATCCTTGTGGGCGAAATGCGCGACCATGAAACCATTTCTCTAGCCCTGACAGCCGCTGAGACCGGCCACCTTGTGATGGGCACGCTGCATACCAGTTCAGCCGCAAAGACGGTCGATAGAATTATCGACGTGTTCCCCGCCGGTGAGCAAGGGATGGTGCGGGCGATGATCGCCGGATCACTCCAGGCTGTGATCAGCCAAGTGCTGCTGAAGAAAAAAGGTGGCGGTCGTGTGGCTGCGCACGAGATTATGGTTGGCACCTCGGCTGTACGAAACCTGATCCGTGAAGCGAAGATTCCCCAGATTTATTCAATGATTCAAGTGGGGCAACGCTATGGCATGCAGACCATGGATGAAGCGTTGAAGCAATTGACAGAGCAAGGGATAATTGGCGAAGAGGATGCCGCTGATGTTGTTGCTATGACGAGCGATGACGACGCTGATGCTTTAGCTGTACAACCAGCAGCACCGAAGCCCGCAGCGCCCGCAACGCCCCCCCCTGCCGCTGAAGCCGCACCGAAAAAATCTAAATCATTTTTCTAAGACGGAACTTCTAATTCACAATTTTCGGAGAAAGCACCCCGCAAGAGGGTCTTCTCTATCTGAAGGGGAACACAATCATGGCGGATGCTCAATTTGAGGGTTGGTTGAAAGAATTGGCCGGACCTGGTGGGTCTGACCTTTACGTCACGGCTCATTCGCCCGCCATGTTGCGCGGGGACGATGGCTTTAAGAGCGTGGGGGAAACGCTATCAGCCGACGACGTTGACCGCATTATCTCATCGTTCCTAAGCGAAAAACAAAAAGCGGAATTTGACGAGACCGGTGAGTTTAATATGGCGCTGGTCATGGATGGCGTTGGCCGCTTCCGTCTTAATCTGTTCAGACAACGGCAAATGCCAGGCATTGTCGCCCGTATTATCCGGACTGAAATTCCGAAGCTGGCCGATCTAAAACTACCCAGCCTTCTAGGTGATCTTGTCATGGAAAAGCGGGGCCTGATTTTTGTGGTCGGTGGCACGGGCTCGGGTAAATCTACAACTCTCGCCTCAATGATCGGCCACCGCAATGAAGCGGCACCGGGTCATATTATCACCATCGAAGATCCCGTGGAGTTTGTGCATGAGCACAAGCAATGCCTGATTACGCAACGCGAGGTTGGCGTTGATACGGACTCGTTTGATATCGCGCTCAAAAACACATTACGTCAGCATCCCGATGTGATTCTCATCGGTGAAATTCGCGACATGACAACAATGGAACATGCTCTCAATATTGCCGAGACGGGCCATCTGGCCATGGCCACCCTCCATGCCAACAACGCCAACCAAGCTATTGAGCGGGTGGTGAACTTCTTCCCACAAGAAATGCACCATCAGGTGTTGTTGAATCTTTCCTTGAACCTGAAGGGCATTATTTCACAGCGGCTAATCAGAAAGATTTCTGGTGGTCGATCTGCCGCGCTGGAGATTCTTTTGAACCAAGGCTACATCAAAGAGCTAATCAGCAAGGGCGAAGTCAAAGAGCTTAAAAAGATCATGGCTGAGAACGAGCACAACGGTATGCAAACGTTTGATCAGGCCCTTCTCAGGCTTTGGAAAGCCGGTGAGATTTCAGAAGAAACAGCTATTGGCGAAGCCGACAACGCAGGTGATTTGAAACTGCAGATGAAGCAGGCCCAAGTTTCAGGAGGAGAGGGCGGCGGACTGAAAGACGTCGATACGTCCAAACTTTCTTTATAGGCGACGCAAAGATATCCTCTAAAAAATCAGGCGGCTTGAGGCTTTCCGGTCTCAGCCGCCTCGCTTTTATCAATGGCAGACAAAAATGCCCGCTCAAGGTTTGTGGCATCTGATTGCGTCACAAAATCAACGGGGGAGCCTAAAAAGATAAGCTGCCCCCCGTGGATGATACCAATCCGGTCACAAATTTCTTCAATGTCTGCAAGAATGTGAGAACTGAAGAACACGGTACGACCTTGCGCACGCGCCTCAAGAAGGCGGTCTTTCAGAAGAACACGGGATCTCGGATCGAGACCGCTCATCGGTTCATCCAGAATCATCAACGGCACATCAGCAAGAATAACACCGATCAGCCCAAGCTTCTGTCCCATGCCCTTTGAATAGGTTCGTACGCGGCGGTTTAAGGCGGCTGTATCAAACCCCAGCCCTTCTGAGATGTGTTTGGCGCGGTCACGGTCAACTTGCTGGTTGAAATAGCGCAGCACCAAAGACAGGTGCTCCCAGCCGTTCAACTGTGGCGCTGGCATAAATTTCTCTGGCAGATAGATCATTTTCCGGCGAGAAGACGCAACGTGGTTCGGTTGACCAAAGAACTCAACGTCACCGATAGACTGGCCTAGCGAAAGAATCGACCTAATAAGAGTCGTCTTCCCCGCGCCATTCAAACCAATAAGCCCAAAGACCTCGCCTGCTTTCAGCTGAAAGCTGATATCCGTCAGGATTTGTGTTTTACCGTAGGACGCAGAAACTCGAGAAACGCTCAGCGGCGACAGACTGTCAGATGTCAATCCCATTGCCCTTCTAAGACAAGTCCAGTTTGACTGATAAAGGTTTGATTGGGCTCCAAGCGGACAGGCCTCATACCCGTCGCACTGAGCGGCACGATCATCTCAACGTGAGAAGAATCGATATCTACCACTTCAAAGGAGTCGACCTCTTCACCCGGGCCAATAGGCAAGCCATTGACCCAAATCGTCCATTCTCGCGGCCCAAAATAGAGAATTGAGGACAGGAATAAATTTGCCTGCTCAATCGCTTCCGTGCGGATCACTTCTTCAGTAACGCCCCCGCCCGCAATACGGCTTTGGATTTCATTCAGCTCATCAATTGTGAACATCAACGTATCGGGAACAGTTGAGGCACCGAAAACACTGTTTTCAGCTTCGGACAGAGTTTCATCTGGACTGTCCGCAGTCTGCTGGGAAAAACTCGGGCTACACGCAAGTGTTAGTCCCAGCGCCAGAAGACCCGCGCGCGCTAACCTACGGTTAGGATCAAAAATAGTCATTGATCTTCCTTTTTATTGGCCTGTGCTGTGCGCCAAGAAAACTGCATGGTCCCGGAGACAATTCCTGAATTTTCTCCCTGTGCCACGCGATTTAACATATCTGTTGAAATGTTCTCGGCACGCCGGACTTCGAACTCTTTAATAATGGCAGTTCCTGGGATGCTACGCACAAGATCTTCAATAAAAGCATAAATGGGGCGATCCAGCGGCGCGCCAACATCAAGATCTATATCTTCAACGTGCAGGGTGTAGCCATCTGTCGCACTCGCAGAAGACTCATTGCGTCCACGATTTCCGCCGGCAACGGCAAAGTTATAATTGAGCGCCGTCAGTCCATTTTCCAAGGCAACCGTCTGCATTTGACGTGCTGCCGCACGGCGCGTGTGAGGAACAATCTCATCACTGGCCATTGCCTCTTCGAATCGGCGCTCATTTTCAACCACAAATGTGTAATCGTCTTGAGCACGTGATATGGCGGCCTGCGTTGACCTCAGATCGTTTTGCAGACGCCGATTGTCTGACTGCGCTTCTTCTAAGTTACTGGTGAGAAACGGAAAGGAGCCAACAAAGACCACCAGAAAAAATACAATGATACCGCTAGAAACGAGGACGGGTATCGGAATTTCAGACCATTTCATTGTCCAACCCTCGCAATTCGAAATTCAGTATAGAATGCCTCATCCACACGACCTCCTTGAGTCGCACCGGCTGATGCCTCTGCTTCGAACAGACCGCCAGACAAACCCTCTTCTGACTGTGCCGCGACGGGCTCAACAGTCATCTCCACTTGGAACCCCTCAACAAAGTTTTCTTTTAATCGGGTCTCTATCGCAGAGGCCACCTGAACAGCTTCATCCGCAGTGGTAATAAGGTCATCAAGCTTCATACGCACATCGACAGTATATACAGACGTGGTGCGCGCGTCGCTCTGAGTAGAAAATACCAGTTCCAGGACGACCGCATCGCTATCGAGTGAGGTAAATAATCCATTCAGAACAGGCGTCAGGTCAATCTCACCTGCATTCATTGAGTCGAGTACATCGAAGACATTGCGCATGTTTGCAGCGTCATAGGGCAACGTTGTCAGCTTGGCCTCTTCCTGGGCTAACACCGTCTTAGCTGAACTTAGTTCAGACTGGAGACGGGCACTATCTGACTGAATAGTTGAGGTCTGGTACAGCGTCCAGCCGATCCACCCTAAACAGCCAACAACGCTCGCAGCAGCCGCGTACGGTGCAACCAAGTAGGCTAGATCGCGCAGGTCATCTTTTGAATCTCCCAGTGCAACCGATCGGGTCAGCGGTAAAGCGGGCGCACGTTTTGAGGCAAACCAGGCCGCATGCAGAACATCACAGAAGGGTTGATCTTCCCGGCCAATAGATCCCAAGCCAAGTTGCTCAGCCGCTTCATGCGGTGTTTTCATCGTCACCGTACGGGCCACATTCCAATCAATATTGGCCATAGCCTCGCGATGATCCGGTGCCGTTAAAATAACGAGATCTAGCGTGTCACTTGCAACATACCCAAGGCGCTTAATGTAGGTAACCGTTGCCTGAAAATCGCGGAAGATCATGTCCGCAAACTCTTCCGGTGGCGTTTCCGGTGGCGGCGCGGCCGTGAGACGGGTCAAACAGAGATCGCCGTTTTTTTCGATTATCTGACGGAAACCGCCGGTGGCGTTTACGCCAATAATCTGCCGCCAGTGATTGCCCTCTTCAACGTCAGGAATGTCATCTGGCATGAGCGATTGCACAATATCGACATTCTCAGATGCAATGGCAAAGAATCCACGGGTTTCATTCGGCAGGCTTTCGACAAAATCCACCCAACCCGGAACGCGCCCATCTAAAGGAACAGACGCAAATTCGTAACGAAGCGTGCGCGGTTTATTGCCGTCCCCAATCAACCTGGCGCCGCGAAGATTGTTGCCTGGAAACGCCATATTAATGTGGCGCGCCAAAACCTTTCTGCGGTCAAGCACACTGACCTTCGGTATTTCTTCTTCTTCCCGAGACTGATCGAGCGTATCGAATAAAACCGAAACAGGCGCTTTTTTGTCTTCGGCGAAGGCCTCGCCTAATTCTTCATGGGCAAGCTGTGGATCTGGCGATGCCAGCCACGCGTTGACGACCTTCTTATTTACTATTCTCGTTAGGACGACGTTATCGTCACCAACACTGAGAACGAATTGGCTTTTTGCCATGCGTCCTTCCCCCTTTTCGAGACCTGGACCTTACGTCCCGAGATTCCCCAAACTATCGTAGATTGGGCCCATAACGCCAATAACGATCCATCCCATGATGACACCAGAGATTACCGTCATCGCGGGCTCAATCATACCAATCATGGCGTCAATACCTTCATCAACATCCTTGTCATAAAAGTCCGTCACATTGTCCAGCACACCGCCAAGATTACCACTGTCCTCACCGATTTTGACCATTCGTAAGACCAGGCTGGGGAACTGGCCAGAATTTCTCATTGCGTCCGACAGGGGCTCGCCGTTCTGGACTTGCTCCCTGACCAGTTTCATAGATTCTTCAAGGCATCGGTTTGCAACAACACGCTGGGCCGTTTCCAAGCACTGCAAAATTGGCACCCCACTTTGAAACATCACCGCAAAAAAGTGACAAAACCGAGAAAGTGCCAGCTTAGCAAACAAATCACCAAGAATAGGAATACGCAAAGAAAAGCAGGATGCGAGGTAGGCTATGTGGTCTGACGATTTAACGGCGGTATAAATGACTGCAATAATCACGATTGGCGTTAACAGCAGAACATACCAACTGGACACAAAGAAGTCTGAGGTGGCGATCAACGCGAGAGTAATAGGGGGTAGCTCTTGGCCGTTGGACCTTAGAAATTCAACAATACCCGGCACAACAAAGGTCATCATAAACCCGAGCATAAGCGAGATCACGACCAACACGATAACCGGGTAACGCGCGGCCTTCTTGATCCGCTGCTTAATGGCGTCATCCCATTTGGTGTGGCGCGTCAGATGCTGAAAGGAGGCTGTTAGATTTCCACTTTCCTCACCGGCCGCGATCAACGACGCATACATTTCACCAAAAACTTTTGGGTGACGCTCAAAAGCTGTAGAGAGGGCAACCCCCTGGCTGACATCACTCAGAATTTCAGAGGTCAAGTCCCGCAAACGCGGCGTATCCGTGCTATCGCGCACATCTGTTAAAGAGTCGATGAGCGGCACACCCGCAGCTTGCAGCTGTTCCAGGTGAACAAAGAACTGAATTTTTTCGCGGTTGGATATACCCCTGGCCAGCGCAGAACCGAGGCCTTTTTCTTTGATGGCCTTGCTATCAATCAGAGTCAGGTTCACCTGCTCTAACTGCTGATAGAGATCTGTCTCGTTATTGGCACTGAGTTTACCGCGAACGGTGCGCCCGGCACTGTTTATGGCGCGATAGGAAAACTGACCCATAGATTAAAGCCTATCCGTGAAGTCCACGATTTTAATAGCGGCAGCTATGCTTGTGACTCCTGCCAAAACCTTGGTCGTCGCATCATCAACGATAGGCACAAAACCGGCTTCTTTCGCAGCAGCCTTGATCTGGGATAGCGGCGCTTCCTTCAGCACCAATTCATCTACGGCATCGTTGAAGGGCAAGATTTCAGAAACCGCAATACGGCCTTTGTAGCCAGACTTACGACAATCATCACACCCCACAGATTTTGCAATTTGCGGCGGATTAGCGGGATCAACGTTGAGAAGCTTGCACTCCTCCTCCGTCGCAGTAACCATCTCTTTGCACTTACCACAGAGCTTACGAACCAACCGCTGCGCGATAATACCAATAATATTATTGGCCATAAGGCTTGGTTTGAGACCCAGGTCAATGAGACGCGGAATACAACCCGCAGCATCGTTGGTGTGCAAGGTGGTGTAAACTTGGTGACCGGTCATGGCCGCACGCAGGGCCATGGTCGCCGTTCCAGAATCACGCACCTCACCGACGAGAATGATGTCAGGGTCTTGACGCATAAGCGTACGAATACCGTCAGAGAAACTTAAAGAACTGCCTTCTCTAACCTGGGCCTGCCGGATGAGTTGAAGTTCATATTCAACCGGGTCTTCCAGGGTCATGATATTGACATCCAGCGAGTTGATGTAATTCATCATGGCGTACAGGGTTGTTGTTTTGCCCGAACCCGTAGGCCCCGTGACGATGATGATCCCCTCGGGCCGCTTGGTCATGCGGTCAATCAGATTAAAATTGTGTTCGGTATACCCAAGCTTATCAATGGTGACCAAGGCTTGCGATTTATCGAGAATACGCAGCACGACGTTTTCGCCATGAATGGTCGGCAGCGATGACACACGAAAATCGACCTTACGGCTGCCGACTTCAAGGGTGAAGCGCCCGTCTTGCGGGTTCATGCGGTCCGCAATGTTCATGCCCGCCATCAGCTTAATACGGTGAGAGGCGGCGCCCCAGTGACGCTTGTGCAGCGTTCGAATCTGGGTCATCACGCCATCAATACGATAGCGCAAACGCAGGAAGTTGCCTTCTGGTTCAAAGTGCAAATCGGAGCCACCCATTTTGATGGCATCCAAAAGAATGGCATTGACCAGTCGCACCAAAGGATGGAGATACCCGCCCTCGGTTTCTTCGGTGTATTGCATTTCCTCTTCTTCGTCACCGTCCTCTAAGGATTCAATCTCACGAAGAATGCCCTCGATGGAAAGTTCGTGGCCGTAGTACTGATCAATGGCCTGCTGAACTTCGGTGTCGGAGCACACCAGCGGCGTAATATCGGTGCCCGCCGGGAAAAAGCGTTTCACCTTATCAATGGCGAGAACGTCATAAATATCCACCATGGCCAAGCGGAGGTTCTTGCCGTCAAAGGAAACCGGGAACGCGCGATAGCGTTGCGATGCTTCTTTAGGCAGATGACTGAGGGCTTCTGCCTCGACAACCGTTGATCCGGGAACGAAGCGCTGGAAACCAGAACTTTCAGCAAGAACCGCGGAGAGGGCCTGTTCGGTGATGAAGCCCAACTCGACGAGCAATTCACCCAGGAGCTTGTTGGATTTCTCTTTCTCCTGGAAGGCGACTTCCAACTGGTCTTTGGAAATTAATCCCCGCTCGACCAAGAGATCGCCCATACGGGCTGGCTTGGCACCCGCCGTTGGCGCGTCTGTTTGATTTCCGTCCATTATGTCAGTCCCCCCGCTAGATGACCGGATTTATGGGGTAAATCCTATACTACTCTGTGGCGGTTTTCGAGGGCTTAAAGCGGCAATTGGGTCGTACAGAGCAGGTATCTTTTATCCGGATCGTACGCCTCAGAGTCCGGCTCATCGTAATGACCGAAATCTTGATCAGGGGTTTCTGGCAACTTGGACGAGGAAACCACATTTCCGGTATTGATAACGCCATCATCTAGTTGTTGGTCGATAACTTCTGCGGTCAATCCGGGAAGGCGCGTTAAGCAAAGCGAGCCGTCCTCCATACCCAGGTTGCCACCATCGAACGCGTAAACCCCGCCGAAGAGATTGTTCGGCAACGCGGCCAAGCCTGTTAACGCGGGGTCGCCATCGATTTTTCCCGAGAACCTCATGTCTTGCCAGGCCCGGAACTGCTCGCCTTCCTCATTGTCATCATCCAAGAGAACACCATCAATGACGCTGTTATCGGTGAGATCACGAAAATTACCGGAAAGTGTTTTGGTGCGCGCAACGTCGCGCCGAAAACGGCGGGGGGCGAGCGGGTCGTCTCCGGGTAAAAACGAATGATCTTCACGATAGCTGAACACGAGCAGCTGAATCGTTTCTATGCGTCGCGCGGTGAATACGCCGCCGATGTAATCAATGCCAGCTTCCGCCTTAAGTAAAAGCATAAATACGATGCCAATCAGAATAATATTTATGATCAATTCTATACCGCCAAAACCGAGCATGGCTGCAGTATGCAAGGTGGTTTTTGATCTTGTTATCCTTTGTTTGCTTTTTGACATTCGCCTAACCAATGGAGTTTAAAGCCGCCGCTATAGCCCACAAACCACAACGGGCGCTATTCAAGCGCCCGTCAGAAATGGCGCAGGCAAAAACGACCTGCGCAAGAGAAATAGAAACCTACTCAAGCATCTCGAAATAGCCGACGCACTGCACTTCGTCGTCAAAGGCATAGTACTCACCCGTGATATCTTCAACGCATGACCCGATGGGTGTGCCATTGCCGGTTGCGACACGGACGGTGCCATCTGTTCCGATGCTGTCATCCATTTTGACATCAATTTCAAACATCATTTTTGGTGACATAGACTCCGTGGCCCGGCCGACTTCACCAAGTGCTTTTTGAATCCTTAACCAGTGCGTCCGGCGTTCGATATTGGTATCAACATCATAGTTGCCATAGACAACCGTCATGCCGGAGCCTGGAATATCTGATTCTGGGAACGGGCTACCTTCGCCAAAGAAGTCCGGCGTTGAGTTGGTCAGGATGCGTGTTCCTGAAATAAGGCGGGCCGCCGCCAATTGATTCCAGAACTCGACGTATTCTTCGGTATTGGAGGGCTCGCTCGCCACCTCACTGACACCATCAAGATCACCGACACCGATGATGCCATCGCCGCTGCCATCAATCATGTCGGGACGAAGACGCTCCGTAGCCCGCAAATAATCACCGGGCAAAGCACTGTATTTGTCTGCAAAGGTATTGATAGACGCACGCACTTCGTCGATCTGGTTAATGATCGCCTTCTGACGGGACGCTTCAATAACTTCCTGGCCTTTTAAGATGCCACCAATAATCAAGCCAATGATGATCAGTACGATCGACATTTCGATCAGGGTAAATCCCCGATGATTGCGCTTTGGCAAAGTGTATATGCCGAGCATGCTTATCCCCCATTAACACGTCTAGTTTAACGCCTGCTATCTTAATGAGGGTACCACTTAAACGCGGCATGACTCCAACATAAAACAGCAGACTGAAGCCTTAACACGTCAGCTTAAGGTTACCCCCATCCAAACGCCCAAAGCTTGCCCCATAAGCCTGTTCTTTTGATCGTACGAGATTTAAGCGACCCTGAAAAGCAGAAAGAGGCCCACTGGGGGGCCTCTTTCAAATTCTTTTCTCAGTAATAGTGTGCTCGAAGCTTACTTGAGCAATTCGAAATAACCCACGCATTCTTGTGTGTTTCCAAGCGCATCATAAGCCGTTGAACAGTCAGCCGATGTTACACCAGCAGAACGCGTTGATCCATTTCCTGCTGAACCATCATCAATTTTGAGATCAATTTGGAACAAGGATTTGCCTGTAAATGCCCCACCAGTAGCGTCCTGCGTGACGTTTCCGCCGGCGTTCTTATGAATACGTAACCAGTGACTGGTCCGAGCTGCGTTTGTATTAGCTGGCGGAATGTGAGGGCCATATGCCATCGTCATGCCCGTGCCAGGAATAGCGGTGGCTGGGAACGCAGAAGTGTCATTGAATGTATTCGTCGCACCGCCAATGGTTGTGCCGGACAATAGCTCAGCTGCGGCCAAGTGGTTAAAGAAATGCGGATTTTCGTCGGCTGCACCAGTCACAGAATTCAAGTTGGCCAGCGTTGCAACACCCGTAGCAGCGCCGATGATACCATCAGAGTCACCGTCGTTAAGGCCCGCAAGAACGCGCGTCTGAGCTAACCTGTAATCACCAGGAAGCGCCTGATACTTATCAGCAAACGTGTTTACAGCAGACCGAACGGCATCGATTTGTGTTATAATGTTCTTCTGCCGGCTGCTTTCGATGATTTCTTGCCCCTTCAAGATACCGCCGATAATCAGGCCAATAATGACCAAAACAATAGACATCTCAATAAGCGTAAAACCACGCGATGAATTTCGATTTAATGAATGAATGCCTAGCATTATTGCCCCCAATGTTATCAAGCAAACAAGCCGCAGATGCAGCTACAAAATTTAATTTAGCAAGTGGTGCTGAATATGCACAACTGAGCTTCAATTATTGTAAGAAGATGCTAGTTGATTTGAATAGTGGTGACAATAAGAAAGAGGCCCCCACAGGAGGCCTCTTAATGATGGAATTATAATTTGTAATACCTATTGCAGGAGTTCGAAGTACCCCGTGCAAAACTGATCATTCCCGAGAGCAACGTAAAGACCGGTTGTACCCGTAGCGCAGGCAGCATTGGTCTCTAATACCCTAGTGTTTCCTTGAAAACCAACACCATCATCAACTTTAAGATCAATTTGGAATAGAGATTTACCAGTGAAGGCACCGCTAGCAGCAGCAGTAGAAATCGTTGTTGATGGGGCTTTATGAACTCGTAGCCAATGAGTTTGACGACTGGAACTTGCCAACACAGCATGGTCAGAATACGCCATGGTCATGCCTGCACCGGGAACTGCAACAGCAGGCAATGCCGCGCCATCGCCGAAAGCGCTGCCAACCGTCCCTATAGTGGTCCCCGAGAGAAGTTCAGCACCAGCGAGATGATTAAAGAAATCTAAGTTTTCGCCAGAATTTGCGATAGCAGTCAGAGCTACTGTTCCGCCAATAATACCATTGTCATTACCATCAGTCCCAGAAAGCGCGCCGCTAATGCGCGTTGAAGCAGAACCATAGTCTCCAGGCAAAGCGTTATATTTATCAGCAAAAGTGTTTATAGCTGCCCGCACGGCGTCAATTTGTGTGATGACGTTTTTCTGACGGCTGCTTTCGATGATCTCTTGACCCTTCAAGATGCCGCCGATGATCAAGCCAATAATTACCAAAACGATAGACATTTCAATCAGGGTAAAACCTGACTGACCCGCCTTACCTGCGTGGGTAATTCCTAACATTATAGTCCCCCTAAAAACTGTTACGCGAGCATTGAGCTTATTGCTCTCAACAATAGAATAGCTGCTCGAGTCATTTATTTTCTAACATACAGGCTAAGCAAATGCCAGCGTGTTTTAGATAATACACACCATTCTCAGCATAGCACATTGGCGACTTGAAAAAGCCCTAAATGCCTCACTTTTAAGTGGGTCTTGTAGCCAGGGGAATCCTATTTTTGAGACTGAAGACCAGCATTTTGAGCTTCAATCTGGCTGACCATTAAATCAACAAAAGCGGCCATCCACGCTTTCTCCTCTGGCCTGAAGGTTCGACCGGCAAGACCGCGCAACGCTTCAATCTCGTATTTAGCCGACTCGTACTGCTGCAGATCATCCAGAACAAGTGCTGGCATCTGCAAGGAGGCCGCGTTCATTTCGGGGTAGTCGTAGGTCGCTAACTGCCGCGCCGCGTCCAGGGCCAGCCAGTCGTTTTTTAAGCGGTGCCGGGACAAGTGAATCGCATTCACCAGCCAGGGCCATTTCAAGTCTGGCCGGTGCGCGACATTTTCCTGCATGAACCGGACAATCGGCGCGACATCTTCAATCGTCTGGGTCTGCCCAAAGTAGCCATTGGCCATGGCGATCACCCAATGGGAGTTGTGGTCCAGGCCATCCAGCAGCCGTAGCCACGCCACCACTTTGTCGTAGTCATAGTTTTTCAGTGGGGTCACCCGACCGCCATTGTCGCCCGCGTTTTGTAATGTGAGCGCCAGATACCGGTAGAGGAACTGATGATCGCCGAACGCCAGAGCCTCAGCGGCCTGCTGTTGGGGTAAGTCTGGCAGAATGCCGAGCGTCGGGCGGACATCCCGGATGGTCCACGACAGCGTGGCCTGCCCCACAGCAAAGGCAATCAGCAGACCGTTGAAGATCCAGATTTTGCGCAGGTCTAGAATTTTACGCATGGTCAAAACCGTTTTCGCCGTAAATCAAACATGGCCGCGAACAACAAAAGCCCAACGTAAAGCACTGTCTGACCAATCAGAATAAACAGTGAATCAATGTCACCTGGGCCATAGACCAGCCACCGGGTTTGCGCAAACAGATCAAGACGCGGGACCAGCAACGCAACCAGCTCGCTTAAGGGAACGGTAATCACGTTCACCCCGTCCAGGCTTGTCCCTTCGCTGATGGACATAAAAAAACTCATCAGGCGGCTAAGCCCATAGAACCCAATGGTTGCAAACACCGCTGGCACTGCTTTTTCCAGCGTGATCCCCGCAAACATGGCAAACGCAATGATAATAAACGCTTCGAGCACCAGGCTGAGCGCCCACCAAACCGCGCCTTCCAGCGACGACTGAAAGAGAAACACCAGAGCAATAATAGGCGCGGCGAGCAACACCGCCACCAAGGCAAAGCCCGCCCAATAGGCGACAATGAACGCTTCCCGCGATATGGCGCGGGAGAGGACCGCCTCGATTTCACGGGTTTCATAGAGGCGCTGAATATGAAATGCCTGAAAAATAATGAGGCCAAGAATGAGTATGGTGCGCGCCGCACCCCCGGCATACACCACCGTTGTCTGGCCTTTTTCAACCAGCGCGGCATCGCCCAAGTAGATCGCCATGGCAAATCCCACAGCCACCAACGCAAAGAGACCGGCAAAGAGCCGGTCTCTTAAAGCGGTGAGAAGAACAAATCGCAATGTTGCGATCATTTAACAGCAATGCTCCCTTAAATCAGTTGGGTCAGTGCCGGTGACCGCTGAACCAGATCGCGTCCTTTAATCTTTGTCCCTTACCCTTAAAAGACGAGCGGACGTGGATCAGGCGCAAACTTGTTGTAGAGGCGAATATCTTCATCATGAACGGTATCGCGATCCCCAACAATGGTGGCCCGCAGGAAAATCACCAGCTCAACAACTTCTGTCTCACGTACGTCTTGACCAAACGCACGGCCCAGAAGCGGCACATCCATCAGCCCGGGCGCACCTTCGCGAGAATTGATAGCAATCTCTTGCATCAGCCCCCCCATCACCACGACCTGGCCGGATTCCATCGTGACGATGGAGTCGACCTCACGAGTCTCAATGACCGGAATGGCTGAAGACACAGCCAGATTGGTCCCGTTTTGTGCGTTAATTTGAGCCAGTTGAAGTTGCACGCCCGGATCTTCGATACGACGCACCAACCGCGTAATCGAGGGCCGCATGCTCATCGATATGCGCTGTCCATCCGGATCAATGGCCGGTTGCACCGCCATCACAATTCCCACAGGGACAGTCTGCACCTGACTATCGAAAGTTGTCACAGACGCAGAGGTATCTGTCGCCGGTTGAAACTCAACGTTAATTTCAAAGAACACTTCGTTCTCAGCGACTTTGAGCAAGGCCGTCTGATTGTTCACAACGGTGACGCGGGGGCTCGACAACGTGCGTGTTGTGCCAAAGGCGTTAATCAGAGACACCGCCACATTGAGGTCAAGGTCGGTGTTGTTCCAGATCAAGCCAATGGTTGGGTCTGGAAAGGAATCGGTCGCCACGTTTCTGGAAAAGTTGGAGGTAAGATCAAGAGATTGATTGTCACCAGCCCACGGCCCCTGGGCAGCATTGCCAGATAAGGGATCGACACCACCAAAAGACGACCAATCCACGCCCGTGCGGAACTGATCAGATAGCGTGACTTCCACGATTTTGGCTTCAATCAGAACTTGAGCCAGAACCGAGCGGCGCAAGCGGTCAATGTAGTCTGCAATTAACTTTTGCTGTTTTTGGCTGGCAAACACCGTGACAATGCCAGCTTGCTGATTGACGGAGAAAAACGCACTGCGAATATTTGCGCCCTGGGTCGGCTGACCGATCGAGCGGGCCCCAACACCACTTGAGCCGCGATCCGCCAATAAAGGATTCTCTAATCCCTCTACCCCGGTCGCGCCTTCAACAAGAGACTGGGTATCGCTGCCGCTGTCCTCATCTTCAGCATCCGCTGCGGTGGTGGAGGGCGTAAAAGACTGATCGCGAGCGTCAGCGTTAGAGCGTACTTCTGTGTTTGTCGCACTAAGAATTTGCTCAATACCCTCACCCACCGAGGACCAGAAATCAGAGTTTGAAGAAGACGAGACGCTCACGTCAGATTGGCTTGTGCCACTGCCACCGCCAGCACCCTGAATGGCGTTGCTGACATCTGTTGTGGTTTGGCTGGTGCTGGAGGCGGTGCGGGTCAAATCCGGGTAATCAAGCCGATAATATGAAATATACGGCTCATCCAGCTCGACCTTCAGGCTGTTGTTGCGGAACTGATACCTCAGTTCACCCAACTCGGCGATCCGTTCAATAACCTCAACAAAGGGGCGGTCTGTGGCCGTGTAAATTATGCCGCCTGAGATGCGCGGGTCCATTTCCAAATCAACGCCAGCCTTGCGGGCCAACTCAATGAGGATGTCGCGCAATGGCGTTGAATCTGTCACCGAAATGGAGACCCGGCGCACGTCGGCAAGTTCAGGCGCGGAGGGCGCCGCCAATACAGGTTGGAAATCGGGGATGGGCGGCTCTTCCATCTGCGCGCCCTGTTCTGGCGAACGGCGGTTCAGGAGTTGCTCGTAATCTTCTTTTTGCAGTCCAGCAGAGGGATCGTAATCCGTATACTCTGAGCAAGAGGCGACCAGCATTGCCGCCGTTCCGAGCAAGAGGGCCCGGACAGCCTTGCCTTTAACCGGCAAAAGATCAGTTCTCAATTCCATTTTGGGCATCCCCTTCCCCAATTGTTCTGACATGTGGTCAAAAAGCGCCACTTTATTAGGCAGAACAAAACTTCGTAACCTTAAGATTAACGTGTCTAAAACTCAGACCCGTCAAGCTTTAAGGCTTTTCCCATCACTATGCTATCAGAAATGGCTCCCAGGCGACAACAGACTGATTGCGCTTTTTACCAGCTTTTCCAACCCGTTTCGCGTCACAAGAATGTCGCGAAGGCCCCAACGCATAAAGCCGGGCCAAAGGGAATCTGAGTCTCACCACGTCTCCAGACATACCAGGCCGCCAGAACCAAAGAGACCGCAGCCGTGATGATCAGAAAATACGGCAAGGTTTCAAGTGATAACGCCACAGACACCGCAACCAGCAGCTTGATATCACCCCAGCCCAGCCCAGGCTTTTTTTCAACAATCTGACCTAACACTCGTAACGCCACACCCGTCGCAACGGCCAAAATGATTGATAGCCCAACATCAGCCGGCGTGCGGCCATCCAACCATGCCAAAGCCCAACTCAAGCCAAACACAAACAAAACCAGGCCATTAGGCAAACGCTGAAACTCAAAATCGGTGACAGTCAAGGACAGCAAGCCGATTGCAAGCCCCCATAACACCAAAATCCGCGCCTCACCTGAGGCTTCAGCCGACAAGACAGCCGCGAGAAACAAGACACCACACGTCACTTCAATAAGAGGGTAACGCCCAGAGACTTTGGCATGACAGTGCCGGCACCGCCCCCGGGACACCAGCCAGGACACCACAGGGAAGAGATCGCGGGCGGTAAGAACCGTCTTGCAGCTCGGACAGGCCGATCTGCCGCTGACAAAATTCTCGCCGCGGGGCAGCCTGTAGGACAACGCGGTCACAAAACTCCCGCAGACCAAGCCTAACAGGGCGACAAATGTCAGACCAATCGGGCCACGCGCCAGGTCAATAAAATCTGCCTCTGGCAATCAACGCTCGGGGTCTGTGGACGATTGAGGCGGTGCGCCGGAAATCACAGACACCGCCTTGCCAAGGGTGTCTTTTGCCCAAAACTGCAAGGTTGGGCTGAGGACAAACAATGCCACCACGGCGGCAGCCTCCAATGCGATCACCCCAACAAGAACGCGACGCGCGGTACTCCGGTTAAATCTGATAGGCCGGGCGATCTGCGGAGAATCATCAATCGCAGCAGCGGCGTGCTTTTCCGTGACCTGAATGGCCCCCTCGCCATAGGCCACCAGCAACGCCTTATCCGCCAGAATATTTATGACCCGCGGCACAAATTGAGCACTCGCGGCCAATAATCGCACCGCCCCTTCGTCAAAAACAGGGAACTCAATACCGTCCAAACGGCTCGCCGCCAGCCGATGCGTCATATAGTGCACCGCCTCATCCATCGTCAGCGGGCCGGTATTGAAGGAAAACCCGATCCGCTGGATGATCTGACGGAGGTTGGGTTGGCTGAGCAAGTCATCAAGCTCGCTTTGACCAAACATCACGATCTGCAGCAACTTGTGCCGCTCGGTTTCAATGTTAGACAACAGCCGAATTGTCTCTAATCCCTCAGCGCCCAAGGCTTGCGCTTCGTCGATAATGAGAACAGCGTTGCGGCCAATGGCATGTTGCTCAAGGAGAAACGTGTTTAAATCCTGGAGCATCTGCGTGCGTGTCCCTGCCTCCAGGCCAAACTCCGCACAAACCAAACCAACCAAGCTTTCTGGATCACATTGTGGTGCGTTTAAGTACGCCACGGCATCGTTGGATCCCACCAGCTTGCGCAACAAAAGGCGGCACAGCATTGTTTTGCCAGTGCCGACGTCCCCAACAACTTTCAGGATGCCCGTGTTCCGGGCAATGCCAAATTGGATCGACTGGATGATCTCCACATGTTTGTCGATCGGGAAGTATTGGTTGGTGTTTGGTGTCAGGGTGAAAGGATGTTCCCGTAACCCAAAATGCGCAAGATAAGGCATCAGCCGTTCCGGACGGCGTGCGTTACAAGGTTTTCAGATAACGCACACGGCGCTCAATGCTAGCCCGCGAGAGATCACTCGCAACACCACCATTGAGAATACCGGCGAGCACCCGCTCGTACGACACCACGGCTTGCTCCGCACGACCCAAGCGGTCAAGCAAGACCGCCAGATTGTATTGGTACATGACCGTCGCCGGCGCCATTGACGCGGCTTCACGGAGATACGCCAGAGCCTGGGGGTTTGATCCCATACGCGCATAGAGCAAGCCAATCTGGGCTTTTACCGGGCTGAAATTGGGGTATTCCCGCTCAAGATCCAACAACCGGCTGAGCGCTTCATTGGGCGCGCGGGTGCTGTAAATCGTTGTCAGGTTTGTTAGCGCCTCGCGGTTACTCGGGTCGATGCGTAACACCGTCTCATAACCAGCGCGCGCTTCTTCAAGACGGCCAAGCCTTTGCAAAGAGGCGCTGCGGCCCAACTGGGCCATCACACTTGTTGGCTCTGTGGACAGGGCTTGGGTGTAAAGCTCAAGAGCAGACCCAACATCACCGCGGACCAAAGCGTTATAGCCAGCCGTTACATTTTCCTGCGCAGATTGCGAAACTTCACGAACCTGAACCAGATCACCGGCCCCAGCGAATTCAGCATCGGCCCGGCGAATTGAAATGGGCGGACTCAAGACGCGCGCCGGAGAATCCGGGCCGAGCCTTGGCATGGGATCAGACTGAGTGGGCGGCGTTTGAGCGGGAGCTGGTGGGGCAGAACCTTGAACGGGAGCAGCAGGAACCAGCGCAATAGGAGCCTGTACTTGTGCAACACCGACGGAAGCCGCCACAGGAGCTTGCGTGGCGACAACAGCTGCGGCTGCGACTGGCGCTGCAGGGGTAACGGCTTCTGGGGCAACGGCTTCTGGGGCAACGGGTGCCGTTGCAACAGGTGCTGGCACAACAGCAGCGACATTGTTAGATTCTGTGCCCGATTGAGCATCCGATTGAGTAACTGGTGGCGTATCCGAAGCTTCTAAACCGACCGCGTCAGTTTGCGCTTGAGAAGCACTGATTTCCGATTGAGAAGCGACAGAATTTGATTCAGGCGCATCATTCGCAATCTGAGGAGCGGGGGCAACAGGTTGTTGCGCGACTTGAACAGAAGCTGGTTGGTCTGAGTCGAATAAGAAGAAGACTGCTACGAGGACAACGGCCAAAACCACAGCAGAAGCTGCACCAGCAACACGCCAGTTTACGCCACTAGAGCGCCCTGAAGAAATTGCGCCTGAACCTGCCAAGCGTTCGGGATCAAAAGCCCCAACCGCAGCAGCATCCGCATCTGTGCCATGAACAGCCGCCTGCTCTTCGTTCTCTTTAGCTGCTTTCTGAAGCGCCTTATATAATACGCTCATGCGCTTTCCCGTCCCCGCTTCGGTATGACCTTAATCGATCTACCGAACGCCCCCATACGGTTAAACTGATCCGGCCTTTTATAACGACCATTTACTACGCCAAACCCTATACGCAAAGCCTAAAAGGCGCAAGCAAACTGGGTTGCACGCCGAATTTGTATCGTTCGCGGTCACAACCATCAAATCGACCGGCGCACACCAGCCGCAACAGGCCAAAGACGTTACTTGACCGTGATTGTCACTTTTTCAGACATAACCGGTGGATCATGTGGAACATGATCTTGATCGCCGAGAATCATCTGAAGGGTATACTCGCCGGGCTCCAGCTCAATCACCGCCTCGGTTTGTCCGCCGCCAAAGTGCAGCAGGTCAGCATCCCCTGAGGGCAACGGCTCACTTTTAATTTCGATCGTTCTGTTGATCAGAAGATGGTGGTGACCTGTGTCCGGATACTCAATGCCGGCTGGCGCAACGCCCATCCCAGACAACCCAAACTTTACTTTAACTGGGCTGGAGACCACTTCCCCATTTGAGGGAGAAATAATGTAAGCTCTGGCTTCCGGGGCAGACTCGGTGCGGGGCCAGTCCTCGGCTTGCGCGCACGCTGTTGTGGCTAAAAAGGTCGCGGCAAGAACAATCACAGATGAACGCATGTCTAAGAATCTCCAGTATTGAACATTGGCACTTCATTATGGTTGCTAAAGTAAGGACCCAAAGGGACCCGGGCAAGCCAATACGCTAATTACTTAACAAGACGATACTATATTAATGACGCGCTGGTGAGTGGGGCGGCTGCTTTTGAAGAAAAAGTGGCGCGCCCGTTCGAAAAGCATTCGAACTAAATTTATGATAGGGCGGCTGCTTTTGAAGAAAAAGTGGCGCGCCCGACAGGATTCGAACCTGTGACCCCCAGATTCGGAATCTGGTACTCTATCCAGCTGAGCTACGGGCGCGCGAGAGGCCGGAACATAGACAAAGCTCTAATCTCTGTCCATCACCGAACACGGTAAAGGCTGGCAAACACGCTCTCCTATAACGATCTCACTGTGCAGCATTAAAGCGCGAAAGAGGCTCAAGATCTGCGCCCGAGGGCAACGGCTGGTCAGGATCCGCGAAAAAGCTCGCCACGTCAGACAAAACTGTCTCTGCCTGTAAATCTCGCAACATCATATGCCAGCCGTTTTCGTAAAACCCAAAACGGCGCTCCGGCTGATCATTGAGAAAGCGGGTGATCGCCTTTTCCGTCGCATTTTTTGGAATAATCTCGTCATTTGCGCCATAAATATACAAGGTTGGCACCGTCATATTCCCAACGTTTGCCAGAGCCTGATCCATCAGGTTTGTCAGGCCATAAATGCTGTCGATCCGGGTGTCTTTGATGAACAGCGGATCACGGCTGGCATCGCGCAGCATTTCAATATTATCGCTGGCCAAACGGCCCAAGCTTCGCCCGGAGGGCTTGGCCCACGGCATAGTATGGGCGCCGAGCCACAAGGTCGCCGTATAGAGTAGCGGCATGGCTTCACGCCCCCAGACGGCAGGGGCCACCAACACAACAGCACGCAACGGCGGCGGGATGTCCGAGGTCAACGCCGAGATCACAACCGCGCCGCCCATGCTAACGCCGATCGCATAAACCGGAACCTCTGGATAGGTTTGGCTGAGGACGCCGACGAAAGCCTTAAAGTCATTCGCGAGTTGATTTCCACCCGGCCAGTATCCGGCATTTGGCGAACGGCCAAACCCCCGCTGATCGTAAGCAAAGACAGCATACCCCTTATCTGCGAGTGTCGGACCGACCCCCGGCGCATCGGGAACCTTATCAAAAGACTTGCTGTAGTCATTGAAGCCATGCACCGCCAAAACCACGCCGTGGGGTGGTTGCGCGGGAAGCCAGCGGCGGACCGGCAGCTGCAAACCGTCTGCCGTAATGAACACATCCTCAGACAGCGACGGCGCCGAAAGCCGTGTCCCGGGCGGTGCGATTTGGGGGGCGCAGCCCGCGATCAGAACACATAGTGCGACAGCGGCGAACGCCCTCACAGCGCGGCGGACCCGGAACTTGTCAATTGCAGGAAAATATCTTCCAGATCGACTTCCTCGGTGACAATATCAGCGATCGGCAAGTTGAGGCTTTGCGCCGTCTGAAGGATTTCGAGCATGGCGGTGGAGGATGGCCGGTAAGTGATTTCGATTTGATTTGGGGTCGGCATCCGGGGTTCAAATCTCGCCAACGCGTCTGGAATCTCAGCCAATGGCTTCGACAACAGCAACAGAACTGTTTTGTTATCGAGTTGCTTGAGCAACGCATCTGTGGTGTCGCAGGCCACGACCTGACCGTGATTGATAATGGCGATGCGATCACACAGCTCTTCCGCTTCCTCGAGATAGTGAGTGGTCAGCAGAATCGTCGTGCCGCGGTCATTCATGGCGCGGATGGCTTTCCACAGGGTTTGCCGCAGTTCGACATCAACCCCGGCAGTCGGTTCATCGAGCACCAAAATGGGCGGGCTGTGAACCATGGCTTTGGCGATCAACAGGCGACGACGCATCCCCCCCGATAGAGTGCGCGAGTAAGAATCAGCCTTATCGGCCAGTCCCACCGTCTCGAGAATCTCCATCGTATGACGCTCAGATTTCGGCACACCATAGAGCCCGGCCTGCACTTCCAGGGTTTCACGGGGCGTGAAAAATGGATCGAGATTAAGCTCCTGCGGCACGACTCCGATGGCACAACGCGCCCGGCGTTCCTGGGTATCAATATCAAAATCCCAGAGCCGAACAGATCCGGAGGTCTTTCTCACAAGACCCGCCATAATGTTGATCATGGTCGACTTGCCGGCCCCATTGGGTCCGAGAAGGCCAAAGAACGACCCCCGAGGTACGTCCAGATCGATATTACTCAGCGCTTTCTTTTCCGGGCCACCATTCTGACTGGCATAGGTTTTAGACAAACCGTTGATGGAAACAGCCAGGTCGGGCAGAACTGACGTGGAAGCGGCGGCAGTTTGGTGAGAAGGGTCGTTATCAGGCATGGATGAAAGGCGACCTTAGCCAGCGTTCTAATGTAAAGTGAATAAGCCCAGCCTGGACGACTTGGCACGATGTGCGTTGGGTATCACTCCGCCTGTGGTCGGGTCAACGGGGTCGCTTTTGACCACCAACGGGGTTGCTTCACACGGTGGAGCAGGTCATAGAAAGGGACATCACATTCACCCTTGAACCAAGCGGATAAGACCATGGCAGAACCGGTTGAAACAGTAGACGTTGAGCGCACAGATGTGGACTGCGATGGCGGCGGTGGCACCTTGGGTCATCCCCGCGTGTATTTGAATATCAAGCCAGAGGTGGGCCATATCGATTGTCCCTACTGCGGCAAGCGCTTCGCCCTCAAAACGGCGTCTAACGCCACCTCTGAGTAAGCCGCAGTGGCCCTGTCTGCAAAGGCTGACCGGCTGATTCTGATCGACGGGTCGGGTTACATCTTTCGTGCCTATCACGCCTTGCCGCCGATGACCCGCTCGGACGGCGTGCCGGTCAATGCGGTCTATGGATTTTCCAACATGCTGATGAAGCTGATGGATGATCTATTGGATAAAACCGAGACCGAGCTGATTGCCGTTATTTTCGACGCGGGACGGATCACTTTTCGCAACGAGATTTACGCAGATTACAAAGCCAACCGCGACGAAACCCCGGAAGACCTGCTGCCCCAGTTTGATTTGATTCGCGATGCCACCCGTGCGTTCAACGTCGCCAGCGTTGAGATGCAAGGCTTTGAGGCGGATGACCTGATTGCGACGTATGCCCGCCTCGGCAAAGCCGAAGGACTGAAAGTCACTGTCGTCTCTGCCGATAAAGACCTGATGCAACTGGTCGACGATGACATCGAAATGCTCGATCCCATGAAGCAGAAGATCATCGGGCCTGAGCAGGTGATGGAGAAATTTGGGGTGTCGCCGGACAAGGTGATCGACGTGCAAGCGCTGGCCGGTGACTCCGCCGATAACGTGCCCGGCGTGCCCGGCATTGGCGTCAAGACCGCCGCCCTGTTGCTCAATGAATACGGCGATCTTGAAACGCTGCTGGCGCGCGCCGGCGAAATTAAGCAACACAAGCGCCGTGAAAACCTGATTGAATTTGCCGACCAAGCGCGCCTCTCAAAAGAACTGGTGACGCTCAAGAACGACGTCCCCGTAACGACGACGCTGGATAATTTCTTCTGGCAAGCCCCCGAACCCAGCGTGATTCTCGGCTGGCTGAAAGACCAGGGCTTCCGCAGTCTGGTGACCAAAGTCGCAACGGAATTGGGCGCTGAACTGGGCGGCGGCGACGCCGTTGAAAGCCCGGCCCTGCAAGCCGCTGCCGTGAAAGACGCAAGCTATGAGTTGGTCCAAGATGAAGCTGCGCTCGACGCCTGGATCGCCAGAGGATTCAAATCTGGCATTATTGCGGTTGATACGGAAACAGACTCGTTAGATGCCTTCCGCGCCAATCTGGTCGGGATATCTTTGTCAGTCGCGCCCGGCGGTGGCTGCTACATCCCCCTGGGGCATACCGGCAGCGGCGATCAGGGCACGTTTGATCTTGGCGATTCCGACGCCCCGAAAGACGCGCCCAAACAAATCCCAATGGACGTCGCCATCGCCAAGCTGAAGCCCTTGCTGGAAAGCCCAGGTGTTTTAAAGGTCGGGCAAAACATCAAATACGACATGCACGTGCTGCGCCGCCACGGCACGGGCGTTACGCCGGTAGATGACACCATGGTGTTATCTTACGTGCTGGATGGCTCGGCCCACGGGCATGGCATGGATGAATTGGCCAATCTTCATTTGGGTCACACCACAATCAAATTCTCGGATGTGTGCGGCAAAGGCAAAAACCAGATCACCTTTGATCGAGTGCCCCTGGATATTGCAACCGACTACGCCGCCGAAGACGCTGATATCACACTACGTCTGCAAAACATCCTCAAGCCGCGCCTGGTCGAGGACCGGCTGACCACCGTCTATGAGCGGCTGGACCGCCCGCTGATTCCCATTTTGGCGAACATGGAAGCAGCGGGCATCAAGGCGGATGCGGCTGTTCTGAAACACATGAGCCAAGACTTCGCCTCGCGGGCCGCCAGCCTGGAAGAAGAAATTCACAAACTTGCCGGCCGGGACTTCAACGTCGGATCACCGAAACAGCTGGGCGAAATTCTGTTCGATGAAATGTCCCTGCCCGGCGGCAAGAAAACCGGAAAAAGCGGCGCCTGGGCCACCGGTGCTGATGTGCTTGAAGACCTCGCCGCACAAGGTCACGATTTACCTGTAAAAGTGCTGGACTGGCGTCAGGTGACCAAGCTGAAAAGCACTTACACGGACGCCCTGCAAAACCAGATCAACCCGGATACAGGCCGCGTGCATACGTCTTATTCTCAGACGGTGGCCGCGACCGGACGCCTCAGTTCTAATGACCCGAACCTGCAGAACATTCCCATTCGCACCGAAGACGGGCGCAAAATTCGCACCGCCTTTGTGGCCGAAAAAGGCATGACCCTGGTGTCGGCGGATTACAGTCAGATCGAGCTGAGGCTGGTGGCCCATGTGGCCGACATCAAAGCCCTGAAAGATGCCTTTAAGAACGGCGAAGACATTCACGCCGCCACAGCGTCTAAGATGTTTGGCGTGCCAGTGGCGGGCATGGACCCGGCCATCAGACGTCGCGCCAAGGCCATCAACTTCGGCATCATTTATGGCATCTCGGCCTTCGGGCTGGCGCGGCAGTTGTCGATCCCGCGCGGCGAAGCCAAGGAATTTATCGACGCCTATTTCGAGCAGTTTCCCGAGATCAAAACCTACATGGATGAGACCAAGGCCCTGGCTAAATCTCAGGGCTATGTGACGACGCTGTTTGGCCGCCGCTGCCAGACGCCGGGCATCGGCGATCGCAACCCGAATGTGCGCGGCTTTGCCGAACGCGCCGCAATCAATGCGCCGATTCAAGGCGGTGCCGCAGACATCATCAAGCGGGCGATGATCCGGTTGCCGATGGCCTTAAAGCGGGCCGGACTGAATGCAAAAATGCTGCTTCAGGTTCACGATGAATTGATCTTTGAAGTGCCCGATGCGGAAGTCGAGGAGACCAAAGCGCTGGTCGAGCACGTGATGGAAAATGCGGCGCACCTGGATGTGCCTCTGGTGGTTGATGCGGGCTCTGGGGCCACCTGGGCCGAGGCGCATTAGGCGCAAAACAGGGATCAGCATCTGAAAAAACGGGCTCGACCTCGGGACGAGATTTTTTACAATAGGGCTCGCTCGTGGAACGAGCCCATGCACGACCATGCTTTTGTTTTGTTTTCAAGGACTTAAGGGTGAGTGAAACGAGCCCATGCACGCCCAAAAACGTTAGATTTCTGCGGTTTTTTTTGAGGGGTTAACGTTCACCAAGCCGTGGTTAAACGCTCGTCCATGCTCGGCCATGCTCATCCATGTTCCTCCATGGTAAATGCCAGACAGGTCGCTTATGTGTGAGTGATGTCACGGCTGTCTCTCTCCTTTCTCTGTGCGCTGGGTCTCGGCATCGCCTCTGGGTCTGCCGCGGCAGCGCCCATGGATTGCTTTACCGGGACCAAAACGCCTGCTGAACGTCTCACCGCCTGTACCGCGGCCATTGCGGATGAGGCGCTGACCGAGGCGCTGCGCAACCGGGCGTATCTGGCCAGGGCCGACCTGCGCCGCGCCGCACGCGATTTCGACGGCGCGCTGGCGGATCTCGACGCCGCCGAACGGATGGGCGGACTGGACTCCCAGGCCCGGCTGACCCGCGCCCGGCTGTTGTTTTTCTCGGGCCTGGCAGACACCGCCCTCGATGACCTGGATATTCTGATTGGCGGCGACCCGGGCCAAACCGACGCTTATTTGTTGCGCGCGGAAATCTTGCTTGATCTCGGCGAAACCGATCTGGCCATGCTGGACCTGGGCGAAGTGCGCCGCTTGAAACCCGATGACCCCGGCCCTTACCGGGTGCGGGGCCGGACCTTCCTGCGCAACGGGGACGCCCGCGCCGCCATCGACGAGTTGGAGCAAGCGGTTCAACTGGACCCAACCGACCGGGCAAGCCTCAGCCTGTTGGGCACGGCACGCTTACGGTCCGGACAACCGGCCCAAGCGGTCGCCGCGTTCAGTGCCTTGCTGGAGGCCAATCCGGACAACCTGGAAATCCGCATGATCCGCGCCGCCGCCCACGGCCAGCTGAAAAACTTCGAGGCCGCGATCGCTGATTATGATGTGGTGCTGGCCGCCCGGCCCGACGATCTGGAAGCCCGAGAATCCCGCGGCGTCGCGCACCTGTTTAACACCACCCCGGCAGCGGCAGAGGCGGATTTTACGGCTGTCTTGGAAAGCGCAGAGACCAACGAACGCGTCAGTCTGTTCCGGGGCAGCGCCCGCTTTGCTCAACAAAAATACGCCGGGGCCGACGATGACTTCTCGGCCGTGCTGACACGGTTCCCCGCCGATGCAGACACCCGCCTCAACCGGGGATTGGCCCGTTTGGCCCTCGGACGCCCCAGTGAGGCGATTGAGGATTTTTCGGTCGCTTTGGACAGCGAGCCAGACCTGACTCTGGCGCAACGCCGTCGCGCGCAAACCTACGTTCTGGTGGGTGATTTTGCCGCCGCTCTTACCGATCTCGATGCCTTGACCACCCCCAGGCCAGCAGATGCGATCTGGCGTTTTGTGGCTGCCAAACGGGCGAATCAACCTGATGCCGCCACCATGTTGGGCGAGATGACCCGAGGTCTCGACCCCACGGTCTGGCCGGGGGCGTTGATTGATGGCCTGGAAGGTCAGGTGACCATCGACGTGGTGCTGCGCGAAGCCGCGCGTGAGGCAGACCTCGCAAACGCCCGCCTCACCGAAACCCATTTTGTGCTGGGGCAACTGGCCCTGGCCGATCAACAGATGGACCTCGCCCGCCGCAGTTTTGAGGCGGCCGTGACCGCAGGTTCGCCAGACCTGATTGAATATCAAGGGGCAAAGCTGGAACTGGAACGGTTGGGCAACTGATGCCCCCACTCGCCGGACATGACGACTGAAGAATTGGCGTTTCGGCAGGGGAACAGAGAGGCAGATCATCGCCGATAACAATTGGCGGCGGGCGGGGTCTTATGTCAGACTTTCCCTCATGTTATTGTTTTAAGACTATCTGCACACGAACGATGAGGGAGAGAAACACCATGGATCGTCGTACCTTGTTAACCGGGGGTGCCGCTGTTATGACCGCCGCCGCCGCAGCCCTCACACCGGCGCGCGCAAAAGCCGCAACCGCTAAATCTGGCGGGTTCAGCATTGATGCGCCGCGCGGGCGTGAAGGATCTTACCCCCGCCTGCCCAGCCTGGACGTGCAGAGCAATCAGGAATTTCTGACCGACATCCGTGCCTTTGCCCAAGGCGGACGCGGCGGATTGACCCAGGCCGCCCGCGACCGGGTGAAGGAACTGTTAGAGGAACGTGGCCACGGCCCTTACGACGAACTGCCCATGGATGAGGTCATTGCCATGGTCGAGAACGACCCCACGGTAATGGCCAGCGCGCGGGTGTGGTTGAGCAATCAGCAGCTGACCTGGGCGGGCGTGCGCGATCTGTTTTACCGCGACCCGGACCGCTATCTCTCAGAACTCAAAGCCGCCGAGCGTTTAGGGCCCGGCAGTCTCGAGCTGAACCCCACCATGCATATTCCCGAGTATGCCAAGCACGAAATTCACATTCAGCCTGGGGGCTATGTGGGTGATCCGCTGGCCGGGTACATTTACGAGCATGGGCTGATCAACTTCTTCCTGGGTCACAACAAAAATGATGAAAACCAGGTGGGTGTAGCCGCTGCCGCGCCATTGCCACAGGACGGCAAAGTGCGCCGCATTCTGGAACTGGGGTGCAGTGCAGGCCAAATGACCGGCGCGTTAAAGCAACGCTTCCCCGACGCGGAAGTGTGGGGCATCGATGTCGGCGGGCCGATGGTGCATTACGCCCATATGCGTGGTGTCGACCGCGGCGTGAATGTGAACTACCGCCAGGCCCTGGCCGAAGACACGGGCTTCCCCGACGGCCACTTTGATTTGATTGTCTCGTACATCATCCTGCATGAAATCCCCAATGAGGTGAACACCAAGATCATGCAGGAAGTGTCGCGCATTCTGCGTGGCGGCGGGGTGTATTATCCGGTGGATTTCTACACCTCGTTCTCCCCGCCCAAAGATGCTTACGGCAAGTTCCGCCGCTGGTGGGATCACCGCTGGAATGGCGAGCCCTGGGCGCTGCAACACATGGACTATGACCTGGCCGCCGATCTGACCAACGCGGGCATGGTGGTCAACAAAGAAGGCCCAAGCGCCATGAACTACAACACCGGGTCTGGTCGCGGTCGACCGAACCTGATGGCCACAAAAGCGTAAGCGCGGAGGAACACAACATGGCAGATTCAAATAACGGCGAACGCCTGGGTGCGGAAACGGACTTCATCAAACACGATTCCGACAACATGGTGCTGTTGGGGCATCCGCATATCGACAACCTGATTCATATGGTGATCGCCCTGGGCGGTGAAATGTGGACCGGCCAGCAGCGGGTGAAAATTATGGAAACCCTGCTCACCAAACACGGCAAGGTCACCACCGAGATGATTGAGCAATATGAGCCGACCGAAGAGGAAAAAGCCACCTGGGCGGCCGAGCGCAAAGCCATGGTCGACCGGGTGTACAGCGTGATGGCGCGCAACACCAATGCGGCGCGCGACTTCGGATCCCCGGAGCCGAACATTGATAAGAGTTAGAGGGGCCGACTGAGTCGTCGACTCCACATACATAAAAGACATTACGACAGTCGCGCAACAAGGCTCCAGACGCGGTGGGGCACGGCGAGGACCTTTTCGGGAAACCGCTCTGCCAGCACGTGTCTAAGCTCGGCATCAAAAGTCTTCACCTTCTCCGGCGGTAGGCTGGCGCCAACGCCTGCACTCGCCCTGATGCGCCCCACCCAGTCATCGGGACTGTAGGGCACATCAAGGTCGAAGGAGAATGTTTCGCGGTGTTTAAACCCCGCGCGCGCAACATCAGCCAGCCACGCCGGATACATGCCGACGCCATTGGCAAACGCCCAATCGGGATTGTGTTTTAAAATCAACGCTTCCGTTGCGGCGACAACATTATCGTCGAGCGGGATCCAATCGAAGTGACAGATGACCAATGCGCCTGTGGGTTTGAGATGCGCCCGCGCGGACTGCGCCGCCGCGTCCCCCTTGAACCAATGCCAACATTGTCCGGCAATGATCAGGTCGAACGTTTCGTCACCAAACGGAAGGTCTTCTGCGTGGCCAACGTGGTAGGCGACGGACACATCGCTTTCGCGGTCGAGGGCTTGCGCCTGGGCCATCATCGCCTGGGAGATGTCCAGGGCTTTGACCTCGCACCCCGCCAGGGCAAACTGCCGGGCCAACGTGCCGGTGCCAGTGCCGAGGTCTAAAACCTGTTGTGCCGGGAGGCCCAACCCGAAGGCTTTCAGGCGCTCAATCAGTTCGGGTGGAAAGCCGGCGCGATGCTTACGGTAGTCGTCTGCGGATTTTCCAAAATCGACTTTTGCGCTCATACCCGACCTGCTCCCGAAGATAAATCCAGACCTGAATGTTACCCGAAAAACGAGGTCTGTGGTTTATCAAAGACCGGGCTTTAAGGAGTCGCGGTTATTGTGTGGCCCAGTCCGACAACATACCGGGCACAATATCAAACAACGGGGCGGCCCATCGCAACATGACGTTGGACACACCGCCCCGCAGTAAGCGTTTTCGAACTTAGAGCCTCTGACCCAAGCGTTTAGGGCCACGCCTTATCCGCCGATCAGGGCTTGAGCCAGCGCCACATACAGCGGAATACTCAGGATCGCCACGGGAGTCCCCAGCCCGGTTGAGGTGCCAACGTAGGCCGACGGGTTGGCCTCTGGCACTGCGCCGCGCATGGTGGGCGGGCCTGAGATGTCTGAACTGGAGCTCGCCATCACCGCCAGCAAAACCACGCCACCGGCAGAGAAGCCTGTGAGTTCATGAGCAATCATGCCCGCGCCGAAGCCCAGCAAGCCATGCACAAAGGGCGCGGCTAGACCATACAGAATATAGGCGTGCGCCACCTTCCGAAGCTCTGACAATCGCGCCCAGGCTTCCATGCCCATGATCAGCATGAGAATGGATAACAAGCCCCGGAACAGCGGCTCGTAAAAGCTTTTGTAGACGGAGTCCGGTTGCCCCAGGATGCCGATGGCCAACCCCAGCAGCAGGGCAGAAATGGCCGGGCTGCGAAAGGTGTCGACAAGAATTCCGCGCACCAGATCACCATCAACACCGCTGACTTGTACCTGCGCTTTAAGAGACGACCGTGACGTCTTGGGTCCTGGTGCCATGCTGGACGAGTCCATGTTAGATGGCCCCATGCCAGACGGCGTCATGGTCAGCGCGGCAGAGCCATCAGCGTGTATGTTGCTTTCTGCCTGGTGTGCGTGAGCAACGCTTGCCTGCCGTGCGACACTGAGTTTCGCCAACACGATGGCGGTAACCAACGCCGCGATATCCATGAACGGATAAAGCGCACCAATAAAGCCTTCGTAAAAAATGCCTTCATCGTCGAGGATGGCCATGCCCGCCGCCAGCGTCGACGCCGACACAGCGCCAAACAGTCCGGCGGTCGCCAGGCCATCAACGTGTGAAACACCCCGCCAGCGGGCGATGCTTTTGCTGCCCAAAAAAACAATCACCACGCCCACAACCGCCGCGCCGAGTGCTGGCACCAGCAAGGCCATCAGATCGGCGTTACGGACAGAAATGCCGGCCCCGAGCCCGACCTTCAGAAGCAGAACAATCACAATGAATTTGTAAACGGGCTCTGGCACCTCGAACTTGCTGCCGAGCGCCGCCAGCAGCATCCCACCGATAAGAAAAGCTAACGTGGGTTTCTGCAATTGACCCAGCATTGTGGTCGCAATCTCGAAAATGATGTCCATGTCATGAGTCCTCCTGTTGGCCTGCGGAGGGTAAGTACAGCGGCACGATACTAAAATAAAATATATCTTTATTGATTAATTGTTCTATTAAAAAGAACAATGTAAAGAGAACAATGGATACGCTGAACTATCATCATCTGCGCTATTTCCGCGAGGTCGCGCGGGAGGGCCATCTGGGACGGGCGGCCCAGCGCTTGAATGTGTCGCAGTCGGCGCTGTCGATCCAGATTCGTCAGCTGGAAGAGCGCCTGGGGCATCAACTGTTCGACCGTATAGGCCGGACCCTGGCGCTGACGGAAGTTGGCCGGATTGCCCTCGACCATGCGGATCAGATTTTTGGCGCCGGGGAAGAGCTGTTGGCGACCTTGGCGCAAAGCAGTACGGCCATGCCGCCGCTCCGGGTGGGCGCGTTGTCGACCTTATCGCGGAATTTCCAGCTGGGGTTTCTCCGGCCTATTCTGACGGACACCCAATGCGACATCGTGCTCAAATCCGGCAACACGAAACTGCTGTTGGGTGAGTTAAAATCGCTGGCGCTAGACGTGGTTCTGACAACAGAACTTCCGCACGCTGATCCGACGTCGGACTTTGCGGCCCAAAGAATAGCTGAGCAGATTGTGGGCCTTCACGGCAGACCTGAACGCCTCATTCATCCGTCGCTGAAAGCCCTGTTGGAAAATGAACCCCTGATTCTGCCAACGGAAAGTGCCATCCGCACCGGTTTTCAGAACCTGGTGACTCAATTGGGCGTCGCGCCGCGGATTGCCGCAGATGTGGATGACATGGCGATGGTCCGGCTGCTGGCGCGGGAGAATGTGGGGCTGGCCATTGCCCCAGCCGTTGTGCTGGCCGATGAAATTGCCAGTGGTCTGCTGGCCACAGCGGCGTTTGACCTGAACATTCTTGAACCATTTTACGCGGTGACTGTGCGGCGAAAGTTTCCGCATCCCGCGTTGGCAGATCTGCTCAAAGTTCCGGCTTTGCCAAAATAATCATACCGCTAGCTGGTACTGTGCGTTAGGGCGTGGCCCAGTCCGGCAGCACACCTGGGATGATATCAAACAGCGGCGCGGCCAGCAGGTAGGACACCGCCACCAGTACAAAAATACTGACGATGTTGAGCCAGATACCGGCACGGGCCATTTGCGGAATGGTGACGTGGCCGGACCCGAACACGATGGCATTGGGCGGCGTCGCCGGGGGCAACATGAACGCGCAACTGGCGGCCAGGGCAGCCGGAATACACAGCAGCAACGGATTCTCGCCGATGGCAATGGCGGCGGCCGCCAGCAGCGGCAGCAGGGTGGCCGTGGTGGCGGTGTTGGAGGTCACTTCGGTGAGGAAGATCACAACCGTGACCACAGCCAGCAGCAAGACCAGCGTCGGCAACCCGCCCCAGGCGGCCATGCCGTTGCCGATCCATAAGGACAAACCGGATTCCCCTGCTGCTGCGGCGAGACTGAGGCCACCACCAAACAGCAACAACACGCCCCAGGGGAGCTTACTGGCCCACTCCCAGTTGAGCACGCCATCGGCGCCGCCCTTGGTGGTGGTCTGCCCGCTGGGCACCAAAAACAACGCCAGGGCCACGGTCATGGCGATGCCCGCATCACTGAGTTTCAGCCACGGCAGGAGGTCGCTGAGCAGAGGCCGGAACACCCAGAGAAATGCCGCCGTGCCGAAGCCGATGGCGACCACCAACTCGCCGCGACTGAGGGGGCCGAGCGCGCCTTTGGCTTTGGCCAAAATCGCCTCCGCCCCTTCAACGGTGGTGTTGGGAATGGGATAGAGAAAACGGGTCAGCAGGAGCCAGGCCAAAACCAACAGGACGATGCTGAGCGGCAAGCCGACGGCCATCCATTCTGCGAAGCCAATCGTGACGCCGTAGGTCTGATCAAAATAAGCCGCCAGCAGCGCGTTGGGGGGCGTGCCGATGAGGGTCGCCAAACCACCGATGTTGGCGGCATAGGCGATCGCCAACACCAACGCCGTGTTAAAGCCGGGCAACGTGCTCTCTTCGCCCGCGTCGGAATGCAGCAGCGCCAACACCGATATGGCGATGGGCAGCATCATCATGGTGGTGGCGGTGTTGCTGACCCACATGGACAACAACGCCGTCGCCAGCATAAAGCCGCCGATGAGATTGCGCGCGCGGGTGCCGGTGAACGACAGCAATGACAAGGCGATGCGGGTGTGCAGACCCCAGCGCTGCATGGCCAGGGCAATCATGAAGCCGCCCATGAACAGAAAGATCAGCGGATTGGCATAGGGTGCGGCGGCGGTGTCGATATCGACCACGCCCAGCAGCGGAAACAGGGCCAGCGGCAACAAGCCGGTGGCATAAACCGGGATGGCTTCGGTAATCCACCACAGGGCCATCAAGGCGGCGACAGCAGCGGCCCGCCAGCCGGCGGGACTTAAGCCTTCAGGTGGTGGCAACAGCAGAAAGAGAATAAAGGCGGCCCCGCCCAGCACCAGCCCAACACGTTGGCGTGTGGGACTGGACGCCGGAAAGCGCGTGTCAGAATGCTGCGACGTCATACTGCTTAAACATCAGAGCAACGCAGCCAATTCGCTAGGCCGCGGCGCGAATGGCCGTGGCCATCACATCGGCATGCACATGGGTTTCGAACTGCTTGAAGTTCTTTTCAAAACGATCTGCGACGTCTTGGGCGGCGGTGTTGTAGGCTGCCTGATCCTGCCAGGTGGTGTTGGGCTGCAACACATCATCAGGCACACCGGGGCATGACGTTGGCACCAACAGACCGAAGTTGGGATCAGCTTTGAACGCGACGTTATCAAGCGTGCCATCCAGCGCCGCGTTGAGCATGGCGCGGGTGTATTTGATTTTCATGCGCTGGCCCACGCCATAGCCGCCGCCGGACCAGCCGGTGTTGACCAGCCAGCAGGTGGCCCCGGTTTTCTCGATCTTCTCACCGAGCAGCTTGGCGTAGACCGTGGGGTGACGCGGCATGAACGGCGCACCAAAACAGGCCGAGAATGCGGCTTGCGGTTCTTTGACGCCTTTTTCGGTCCCAGCCACACGGGCGGTATAGCCTGAGAGAAAGTGATACATGGCCTGTTCAGCCGTGAGCTTCGAGATGGGCGGCAACACCCCAAAAGCATCGGCGGTCAGCATGATGACGTTTTTCGGCAAGGGGCCGAAGCCGGTTTCAGAAGTGTTGGGAATGAAGTCGACCGGATAGGACGCGCGGGTATTTTCCGTCAGGGAGCCGTCGTTGAGGTCGAGCGCGCGGGTGGTGGGGTCCATCACCACGTTTTCGAGAATGGTGCCGAAACGCCGGGTGGTGGCGTAGATTTCCGGCTCGGCTTCTTCCGACAAATTGATGACCTTGGCGTAGCAGCCGCCTTCAAAGTTGAACACGCTGGTGTCGCTCCAGCCGTGCTCGTCATCACCGATCAGGACGCGGGATTGATCAGCAGACAATGTGGTTTTGCCAGTGCCGGACAGGCCAAAGAAAATCGCCGTGTTGCCTTCGGGGCCGATGTTGGCAGAACAGTGCATGGGCAATACGCCACGCTCGGGCAGAATGTAGTTGAGGATCGAGAAAATGGATTTCTTGATTTCACCGGCGTAGATGGTGCCGCCGATGAGGACCAGTTTTTTCGAGAAATTCACGACCACGAAAACTTCAGAGTTGGTGCCGTGGATGGCCGGGTCGGCATGACAGGACGGTGCCTGCAAGACGGTGAACTCGGGCTCAAAATCGCCGAGCGCCTCATCCTTGGGCTGAATGAACATGTTGCGGGCGAACAGGTTGTGCCAGGCGTTCTCGTTGATGATGCGCACCCGCAGGCGGTTCTCGGGGTCGGCCCCGGCGTAACAGTCTTGAACAAAAAGATCCTTGGTCGACATGTGCGTCAGGATCTTTTCATGCAGAGCGTCAAAGTGCTCAGGGGTCATGGGAACGTTCACTTTGCCCCAATCGATTGTGGTTTCGCTGACGTCATCTTTGACGATGAACTTGTCGTTGGGGGAGCGGCCCGTGTGTTGCCCGGTAATACAGACCAGAGCACCATCTTTAGACAGCTTGCCTTCATTACGGCGCACGGCCGTTTCAATGAGCTGGGCGGAGCCGAAATTCCAATGCACCGTCCCCTTGGTGTTAATGCCGTTTTTGTCGATGCCAAAAGAACTGACCACGTGACCTGTGTTATCCACCCTGAAACTCCCGAGAAGCAAAAAAAGAAAAGCCGGCATGGGAAGCGGGTAAAATGCCCCAACCGGCAGTATTTGAGCCTTACATAACCCCACGGAACACCCAAGGCAACAGGGCGTGGCCCCGGCAAAAATGGTGCAGCGCAACAGAACCATCCGGCTTTTCAGGCCAGGCCACATTTTTGAATTGTGGCAGAAATCAGGCAGCAAAACGCAGTAATTCTGCCATAATAGTCATATGTTATGTGCTCTTGTCGGGCGTGTTCAGACTGAAACAAATGCGGTCTGTGCGTCTCCCGGGTCCAAGAGGACGAAACTAGAGGACAAACCCAGAGGGGAGGCCGTAATGGCTCACCGAATCGCCTTGGTCGATGATGACCGCAATATTCTGACCTCCATCTCCATTATGCTGGAGCAGGAAGGGTTCGACGTTGCCACCTATCGGGACGGCGCAGAAGCCTTGCGCGGTATCATCGATAACCCCGTGGATTTAGCCGTGCTGGATATCAAGATGCCCCGCATGGACGGCATTGAGCTGCTGCAACGGCTGCAAGATAAAGCACCGACGCCGGTGATTTTTCTGACGTCCAAAGATGATGAGGTGGACGAGTTGCACGGCCTGCGCATGGGCGCCGACGACTACATCAAGAAACCCTTCTCGCAGCGCCTGCTGATCGAGCGCATTAAAGCTGTGATGCGGCGCATTGAAGCCCAAAAGGAAGGCGGCGACGGCGACTCAGAAACCGCCATCAAACGCGGTGAAATGACCCTCGACCCGGCACAGCACTTGTGCAAGTGGAAAGAAAGCCCTGTGAATTTGACCGTCACCGAGTTTCTGATCATTCAGGCGCTGGCGAGCCGACCGGGCCACGTGAAAAGCCGGGATCAGTTGATTGACGCGGCCTATGGCGAAAATATTTATGTGGATGACCGGACCATCGACAGCCACATCAAACGGCTGCGCAAAAAATTCCGGCATGTGGATGATGAGTTCGCAAATATCGAGACCTTGTACGGCGTAGGCTATAAGTATCGGGAAGCCGCCGCTTAACCCTGCCGCGACGGCGCCAGTCAAGGATGATCGCGTGCGCGCCGACCAAGACTTTCGCATTGCCCCAACGACCGAACGCAGCAACCAGCGCGCCAGCACAGGCCAGGCCGGCAGTGGCGGCTTGCGACTGACGTTGCTGACCCGGCGGGTGCTGGCGGTCAATTTGGTCGCGCCGGTGCTGCTGGGCTTGGGTCTGTTGTTTCTCGACGAGTACGAGCAATCGCTGATTGCCACGGAATTGGATGCTTTGCGCACCGAGGGCGAATTGATCGCCGCCTCAATTGGCGAAGGGGCGGTGGTGATCGAAACCGAAAGCGAAGCCTTCGGTGCCTTCATGCCCGCGGGCGCAACCCGGCGCATTGACCGCCCCAACGCCCAACAATTGGTGCGCCGTTTGGCTGGCCTAGCGAACGTACGCGCCCGGCTCTACGGCACTGGTGGCGCGATGATCGCTGACAGCCGGTTGCTGCGCGGACCCGGTGGTGAAGTCCGCGTCGTCGACTTGGCCGAGATCGAAGAAGACACCCTGACCCGCTGGCTGCGTGAGGCTTTTGATTGGACTGAAGCCATTATCGGCTCGCGCGAAGACCTCGACCCCTATGTGGAAGAGGTCAACGGCACGGCCTATGATTTTATGGAGGTGGTTGGGGCATTAGAGCGGGGCGAAGCCGCCAATGCCGTCAGGCTGGACGCCAATGGCCGCAAGATCCTGACCGTTGCGGTGCCGGTGCAATTTTATAAACAAATTGTTGGCGCAGTGTTCGTCTCGGAAGATGACTCCCGCGTTGAAGCGCGTTTGTTTGAAGTGCGCAGCGCCATCCTTACCATTTTTGCCTGGACCACTGGGGTCACGGTTCTGCTGTCCCTGTATCTCGCAGGTACCATCGCCCGGCCGGTGAAACGTCTGGCCGAAGCGGCAACCCTGGTGCGTGATGGCCGCAGCCGACAGCACACCATTCCCGACCTGAGCAAACGTCGCGATGAGATTGGCGCTCTGTCCAGCGCCTTGCGCGAGATGACGGAAGCGCTGTGGCAGCGCATGGACGCCACAGAACAGTTTGCGGCGGACGTGGCCCACGAGATCAAAAACCCGCTGACGTCGCTCCGCAGTGCCGTGGAAACCGTCGCCCGTGTCAAAGACCCAGACCAACAGAAGCAGTTGATGAGCATCATTCAAGATGATGTCACCCGGCTGGATCGATTGATTTCGGATATCTCCGATGCCTCACGTTTGGATGCAGAGCTTTCCCGGGCCGAGAGCGAGCCTGTGAATATTACAACCTTACTTGAAACCTTAGCCAGCATTCACAACACCACAGATAAACCAGACGCCCCTCACATTGACCTGGATCTGCCGTCTCATGATCCGTTGTCCGTTTCAGGGCTGGAAGGCCGTTTGGCGCAAGTGTTTCGTAATCTTATTGGCAACGCCGTTTCGTTCAGTCCTCCGGGAGGAAAACTGTTCATCCAAGGCCGCCGCGAAAACGGCACTGTCACGGTCAAAGTGCGCGACCAAGGGCCGGGAATTCCGCCGGGCAAAGAAGACGCCATCTTCAACCGGTTCTATTCGGAACGCCCCGAGGACGAGAAATTCGGCACGCATTCAGGGCTGGGGTTGTCGATTTCGAAACAAATCATTGAAGCCCATAAGGGCACCATCAGCGCCGCCAACCGGGAGGACGGCGGTGCTGTGTTTACGGTGCGTCTGCCTGCTTCATAAACCCGGAGCTTACAAGCCAGGGCCGGCCAAAACATAGGCGAGTAAAAAAGGCAGGGTCATAAACGACAACACCGTCGACACCACAACAATGCCAGCAACTTCAGTTGGGCGGTTGTCGTAACGTAGCGCAAACAGATAATTGAACACCGCCGTCGGCATCGCCGATTGAATAATGACAGCGGCGCGGGCCACCCCATCAAGACCGAGTAGAGCTGAAATGCCGACACCAGCGGCAAAGCCCAGACTTAAACGCGCAACGGAATAGACCGTGCTGCGCATCAGATCATTCGGCCTGAGACGCGACAGCGAAATACCGAGAGACATCAACATCAACGGAATGACCATCCCCGCGATGGTATCAACTGTGCCGCTGATCCAGCGTGGCAAGGCCGCCTCTATGATCAGCAATACAAAAGCGACGGCGGCCGCCCACAAAACAGGATTTCCGATAACGTCTTTGATGGCCATCCGGCCTGCGGCAACGCCAACGCCCAAGGTGAACTGGGTCAACGCCATGACTGAAAAGAACGCCACGGACAGGGCCAAGCCTTCATCACCAAACGCAAACAGGCACAGCGGAATGCCAATATTGCCTGAATTGGGAAAGGTCAGAGCCGGCAGATAAACCTTAAGCGACTTGCCGGCCAAGCGAAGTCCTACAGTGGCGATGAAGGTCACTGACGCCACCACGAGAAGGGCAGCAAGGCCCATTTCTTGAATCACATCAGGGTCCGGCCGGTTGGCCAATAAGGTCGAAACAATCAGACACGGCGCGCCGATGTTGGTCACCAGATAGGCCACCATATTGGTGTCGAAGGGCAAGCCCTTGCGGTCCCAGGCAAAACCGATCAAGGCCAAAATCCCCACAGGGGCCATCACAGAGAGGATTTCAAGAAGCATTGCTGAGAGCGAGTCCGCACTTTTTGAGTTTAAAAGCCCTGACGCATAAGTCCTGAATCAGAGACCGTGATAGGATGCGGGTATATCAGATGCGCGGCCAGTGAACAGGGTGATCACACTTTGGGGCTAGTAGAGCGGTGCCGCTTGACCAGATGCAGGTCAAAGGATCAGGCTCATATCATGAGTATGACTATAGTAAGACTATGACGACTGTGATTCATGCCTCTTGCGTGTCTCTTGACGGACTTGGTGTTCTGCTGCGCGGCCCCTCTGGGGCGGGCAAATCAGACTTGGCCCTGCGCCTGATTGACGACGGCGCAAAACTTGTGTCTGACGACTATTGCGAGGTCAGCGTCACAAACGGCACGCTCATTGCCGCAGCGCCACAGACCATCGCCGGTAAGATGGAAGTCCGGGGCATCGGGATCATCACCATGCCCTTCACGTCGCCAGCAGCGATTGGACTGGTGGTAGATTTGATGCCGGTTAAGGAGATCCAGCGTATGCCGGAGTCCTTATCGTGTTTGCTTGAAGGCGTAACTCTGCCAAGGATTCAAATCGATGCGCTGTTACCCTCAGCCTTAGCAAGAGTGAAACTCGCGGCGCACAGGATCAATGCGTTTGGCGCAATTGTGGAACGTTCAGATGACTGAAACACCACCGAAATTGAGTGATGAGGGCGTCCGCCTTTTCATCGTCACAGGCATGTCGGGAGCCGGCAAAAGCTCGGCGTTAAACGCCATGGAAGACCTCGGGTTTGAAACCGTCGATAATCTGCCTGTGTATCTGTTAGAAGCTGCACTGCGCGGTGGTGGACCTGACCGGCCGCTGGTGATTGGCATCGACGTCCGCACCCGTGACTTCGATGCCGAAAACCTGGTCAAGGCATTACAGCATATTGCCCAAGAGGGCACCTCTGATGGCGCGCAAGGTGACCGTGTAACACCAACCCTGATTTATCTCGACAGTGACGATGAGGTCTTGCAGCGGCGATTCACAGAAACACGTCGACCTCATCCGTTAGCCGGAGATCTTCCCGTCGCGAGCGCCATTACATTGGAACGTGACTTGCTTCGTCCTGTCCAGGCGGCGGCGGATTTGGTGCTTGATACCTCTAACCTCACAACCGCAGATTTGAAACGGTTGTTGGAAAAAACCTTCAGCGATAAAGCCGAACGCGCCATGCATATTCATTTGGTGTCCTTCGGGTATCGCAATGGACTGCCACGCGAGGCCGACTTGGTGTTTGATGTGCGCTTCCTGCGTAACCCCCATTATGTGCCGGATCTCAAACCCCTATCCGGACTCGATCAACCCGTGGGTGATTATGTGGCCGCCGATCAAGACTTTGAGTCGTTTATGGTGCACCTTAAAGGTTTACTGATGCCACTGTTGCCACGCTACCGGGAAGAAGGCAAAAGTTACCTGACCATTGCCATTGGCTGCACCGGGGGACGGCATCGGTCTGTTTATACCGTTGAACAGATGGCCAAATGGCTCACATCACAGGGGATTGCGTTTGACTTCCGCCACCGTGACCTGAATGATCAATAAGGGAATATGAACCTGATTTTGATATTAGACCTTGAATAAAATGAGCCTTAGCCCAATAGGGCCTTAAACAGATACATAACTGAACTCACACACGCGGTACTCTTGTAAACACAAGACATACCGCATCATAAACGGACGCTTCATAGATGATTGGCATGGTTCTCGTAACGCATGGTCGGCTCGCGCTGGAATTGTTTGCCGCGCTGGAACATGTGGTTGGCCCGCAAACCCAAACAGCCAGTATTTGCATCGGACCTGACGATGATATGGAACAACGTCGTGCCGAAATTGTGGCCGCTGTTGAAAAAGTAGACTCTGGCAAAGGCGTGGTTGTTCTGACCGACATGTTTGGTGGCACACCGTCGAATCTGGCGATCTCGATTATGGAAAATGCCAACGTGGAAGTGATCGCCGGGGTTAATTTGCCCTTGTTGATCAAACTGGCCTCGGTGCGCTCAACTGAACCCATGGACAAAGCCGTACTGCAGGCCCAAGACGCTGGGCGTAAATATATCAATGTGGCCTCTGCTCTGCTGGCCCAGAGCGAGTAGAGTAATAATCTGCAATGTCAGACCCCATTCACCGCACGGCCAGAATCATAAACACCAAAGGACTGCACGCGCGAGCGGCGGCAAAATTCTGCAAGACAGCTGAACAATTTGATGCCCAAGTCACCGTGTCACGCGGGGAACTGGAAGTCTCAAGTTGCTCTATCATGGGCCTATTGATGCTCGCCGCTGCACCGGGAACTGAGATCAGCTTATCCGCAACCGGCGCAGACGCCGCAGCGGCAGTGGATAGCTTGTGCCAGCTCGTAGAGGACGGCTTCCATGAAGACTGATCCCCCTGCGCGCAAAGACAGCGGCAAAGAGCAGCAGTTTTCAGGATTAGCCGTGGGGCGCGGGATCGCCATTGGCACCGTGTATCGTCATGATTCGCGCTACAACGTGTATGTGCGAGAAGTCCGCATTCCAGCGAGCCGCATCAAGCGTGAGCAAGCCAGACTGACCAATGCCGCGCGCAAGTCGAGCCGGGAAATCGACCTGCTTCAGAAAAAGGCCTCACAGTTGCCGGGTGCCGCACGCGAAGAGCTCGGCTATCTTTTGGATGCCTATCAACAGATGCTCAAGGGATCACGCTTGATCCGCGGCGTCGAAAAACGCATCGAACAAGACCGAATCAATGCCGAAGCTGCGGTTCTTAAAGAAATCAATCTGATGGAAGAAGCCTTTGCGGCTATGGAAGACAGCTACTTGTCGACCCGCATTGACGACATCCGTGAGGTCGGGAACCGCTTGGTGCGGTGCCTGGGCAAAAAAGAGTCCGTTGCGTTTGGATCCCTGCCGCGCAATGCCGTAATCGTCAGCGATGAACTGTCACCGGCTGATACGGCTTTGCTAGACCCGAGCCAAGTGGCCGGTCTGGCCACCGTACTCGGTGGCGTTGAAAGTCATACGGCGATCATGGCCCGTTCCTTGGCTCTGCCTGCTGTTGTTGCAGCCACGGAGCTTACAAACTGGGCACGCAATGGCGACACGTTGATCGTCGATGGCAGCGCCGGATATGTCATTCTCAATCCGACGGCAGCGACGTTGGCGGAATATCGCAAGCGCCGCGCGGCCTATTTACGCAGCCGCAGATTACTGGACAAATTGCGCACGGTCCCAGCGGTGACTCAAGATGGCGTGGCGGTAAATCTCCAGGCCAATATTGAGCTGCCAACCGAGATCGACAGCGTCATTAAATCCGGCGCGACCGGCATTGGACTGCTGCGCAGTGAGTTCCTGTTTATGAACCGGACTGACCTGCCTCGGGAAGACGAGCAGTTCGAAGTTCTACGCAATGTTGTCGACCGGATGGATGGACGCCCGGTGACCATTCGCACCCTCGATATTGGCGCGGACAAACTGAGCGATGCCCTTGGCTTCGAACCCGGCCCCAATCCATCGCTTGGATTACGCGCCATCCGTTTCTCGCTGCGCCACCGCAAACCCTTCATGGAACAACTGACCGCTATTCTGCGCGCCGGCGCCTATGGCCCGGTTCGAATTCTTCTGCCCATGGTCTGTACCGTAGGAGAAGTGCGCGAGGTCCGGCGCATTTTAACCCGATTGGCTGGCCGGCTTAGACGCAAGGGCGTGAAAATTGCAGACCCGATTCCACCGCTTGGAATCATGATCGAGATTCCGGGGGCCGCTTTGGCGGCAGACGCTCTGGCCGCCGAGGCCGATTTTTTCGCCATTGGCACGAACGATTTAACACAATACACACTGGCCATTGATCGCAGCGACGAAACCGTAGCGCACCTCTACAATCCGCTGCACCCAGCCGTCCTGAGACTGATCCAGTTTTCAGCTGAAGCCGCCGCCGCCGCCGGTATACCTGTGTCGATTTGCGGCGAAATGGCCGGCGATGAACGCTTAACCCCACTTCTACTGGGTTTAGGCATCACGGAACTGTCGATGGCTGCAGGCAGTATTCCGCGGGTGAAAAAGCGGGTGCGTGCGCTCAACCTCTCCGCCGTGTCCGGCCGCGCCCGGCGGCTGACCAATGACGCGGATTCCGAGCGTCTGAACGCCTTTATTCAAGAGATGGCAAACGTATAACCCCCGTTTTGAACGGGGGCAGCGGCTTGCTCACAACCGAGTCGACTGGTATATGCGGTGCAAATTTCAACTGGCCAACCTGATTACTCCCGCCATTTTGACTTCATCCCCTCACATTCTGAACGCCTTTAGGAGCCCCCATGAGTTTTACAGATTACAAAGTTGCTGACATTTCTCTGGCTGAGTGGGGCCGCCACGAAACCGAAATGGCCGAAACCGAAATGCCTGGCCTGATGGCCACTCGTGAAGAGTATGGCAGCAGCAAACCCCTCGCAGGCGCACGCATTGCAGGTTGCCTGCACATGACCATCCAAACCGCGGTGCTGATTGAAACATTGACCGCATTGGGTGCCGAAGTGCGCTGGAGCTCCTGCAATATCTTTTCAACCCAAGATCACGCGGCCGCGGCCATCGCAGCAGCAGAAATTCCTGTGTTTGCCTGGAAAGGTATGACCGACGAAGAATTCTGGTGGGCGATTGAGCAGACCATTGAAGGCCCTGATGGCTGGCGTCCGAACATGATTTTGGATGACGGCGGCGATCTGACCCAGATCATGCACGAAAAGTATCCCGAGTTGTTAAATGACGTGCGCGGCATTTCCGAAGAAACCACAACAGGCGTACACCGCCTTTATGAAATGGCCAAAGCCGGTACCCTGAAAGTGCCGTGTATTAACGTCAACGACAGTGTCACCAAATCTAAGTTTGATAACGTTTACGGCTGCCGCGAAAGCCTGGTCGACGGCGTGCGGCGCGCCACCGACGTGATGATGGCTGGTAAAGTGGCCGTGGTGAATGGCTATGGCGACGTTGGCAAGGGTTCCGCAGATTCCATGCGCAACGCCGGCTGTCGTGTGATGGTGACAGAAGTTGATCCCATCTGTGCGCTGCAAGCCGCCATGGAAGGGTTCGAGGTCACCACCATGGAAGATGCGGCCCCAGTGGGCGACATCTTCGTGACGACCACTGGCAACGTGGATGTGATTACCCTTGAGCACATGCGGGAAATGAAGCACCGCGCCATCGTCTGCAACATCGGTCACTTTGATACCGAAATTGAGGTCGATGCCCTTAAGAACTACAAATGGCACAACGTAAAACCGCAGGTTGACGAAATTGAGTTCCCTGACGGCAAGCGCATTATTCTTCTGGCCGAAGGCCGTTTGGTGAACCTGGGCTGCGCAACCGGCCATCCCAGTTTTGTGATGAGCGCCTCCTTCACCAACCAGGTGCTGGCTCAAATCGAGTTGTGGAAAAATGCCGATAACTACGAAAAGCAAGTGTACGTGTTGCCGAAGCACCTGGACGAAAAAGTGGCCGCCCTTCACCTAGAAAAAATTGGTGCAAAACTGACGAAACTGACACCAAAACAGGCTGCGTACATCGGAGTGGATGCCCAAGGCCCATTTAAGCCAGAGGCTTATCGTTACTAGGCAGGGCCGTTACTAGGCATGACTACCGCGCACCCGAAACGCCTTAAGGGTGCGGCCTTAAACTGTTGGTCGCAACCGAACATTAAACGCAATTGAGATGCGCTCTTGTTCACCCCAATAGGGGTGAACAAGGTGCTTCAACCAGCTTGGAAACATGATGATCTGCCCAGACGCGGGAATAATCAATTTCTGCTGAGAAAAGGGTAACCCCGGCAGGGCGACCATCTCAGCACCCGCTCTGGGATCAAAAAATTCGATCGCACCAGATTTAGGATGCCGCTCGGTTGGGGGATCCCCCACCTCGACATAATACACACCAGACCAAACACAGGCGGGGTGGGTGTGAATGTTGTTATAGTTTCCAGTACGATTAAGATTAGCCCAAGCGTTGAGTTCCAAGTTTCCCTTATATGGTCGGCCACCAGACATTGCTGTGGTCAAATCTTGAAAGCCTTCAACAATCCACCGCTGCAACTGCGCGATCGCTGGACCACCCCAACTGAGCAAATCTTCATCGGAATGCCAGCCGCCCTCGTTACTTTTTTGAACTGTGCGAGAGGATTCGGCGCGCTCCAACACTATTTTCTTTAACTCAGAATTGACCCCAGCGGTGTCGGGCAACCGCCGTTTCAAAATCGGCGTTGTCCACCACACAAATGTACCGTCAGACAACTTGAAATCCGTCGCCTGCATACCGTTTTCTCGTAAAGCCTTATTCTCGATCATATTATTGCTGACCATGTCTGTCGCTTACATCAAATCCAAGAGGGCAATGTTGAAGGCAATAGAAATGCGCTCGCCCTTACCGTGGCACGGCGACAGGCCGTGTGGCAGCCATGAGGGAAACAAAAACATCTCGCCGTTTGATGGTTGGAGGCTACGCTCTTGTCCAAATAAGTTAAAAGCATCTGGGCACATCCCAGCACCACATCTGGGATCCTGAAAGTAAATTTGGCCTTGGCTCTTTAAGGACGGGCGCTTTAAGCCCGGGCCCTTTAAATTGTCTTCAGGTTCGTGGACATCAACGTAGTACATGCCTGACCAGCCACTGTTTGGATGTCTGTGAACGGCTTTGAAATCGCCAGCGTGATTTACATTGGCCCAACTGGATATGCGAATGCTGCCGCTATAATCCTGCCCTCTGCTCGTGCCCTGTGTCGCTTTCTTAAAAGCCTCAATGATCCATCCCTGAAAGGTTTGAACCGCCGGCGAAGGCCATTTCAGAAAATCATCAGAAGAACGCCAGCCTTCATGGCTATTCGCGTGAAGCGTGGGCTGACTTGCCTTGCGCTCAAGAATTAAGACCTTGAGCTCGGCATTAATTGCGGTTGCATTTGGCCACGTGAACGTAAATACGGGAGTTCCCCAAATAAAATCTATATCGTCCTGGTGTTTGAGTTTCATGGTTAAGACTGAATGTTTAATCCGGGTTTTGTAGAATCGATCTATACCATATAACACTGTGAGACAATTTGCTGCGATCTTACTTGGCTAAGGCTATCAATCCTGCGGGGGGCTCATTCTGAACTGGTTATGCGAATTGACGGTCATCAGAGCCCTGTAGTGTTATGACACTCTCACCCCTTTGGTTGGCTATTGCAGGCGCAACCCTCTTAATCCTCCTGCCCGCTCTTGCTGTGCTCTACTGGCAGCACAGAGGCTGGCGCCGTGCGGAACAAGACCGCGAGACTTCTGACCGGCGCGGGGCCTCTATGACTGCGGCGCTGGATGCCTCACCTGACGGATATTTTGGCTGGTTTGGTCAAGACAGTGACACAGGCCAATGCTCACGTCGCCTGGCCGTATTACTGGACTTGTATCGGGGTTTAGACTCAAGTTTTGAGGACGTCTTAAGCGGATTTGAAAAGGATGCAGCAGATCTTTTGAGTCTCTCGGTTGAAACCCTGCGACACAATGGGCGCGGTTTTACGATTGAGTTAGATCATGTTGCGACTGGACGGCGCATCGAAGCACGCGGCGTACGGGCCGCGACTCAAAGCGAAAACAGTGAGTCTGGGCTAGCTGGCTCTATATCCGTTGATATGGTCTGGATGAGCGACGTTACAGAAGGCGTCGCCGCCGTTGAGACCTTAACGCACGAAAATGCGTATTTGGTCGAGACCAACCAACGCCTGAAAAGTACCTTAGATGGATTGACCTCACCCGTTTGGTTGCGAGACGACGATTTGTCTCTGGTCTATTGCAACGCGGCTTATATCAAAGCCGTAGACGCGCGCAATATCTCAGACGTAACAAGCCGCGGCAGAGAACTGGCCCCCCGTGCCTCGGTGCGAGAAGTCCGGGCGCTTGCCGCCGCCGCGCGCGCCTCTGGTGTCACGCGGTCGGCCCCTTTTCATATGGTCATTGATGGCAGCCGCAGGCTGATGGAAGTCACCGAGAACCCGGTGTCTTTGAACCAACTGGCTGATGCTGGTGACGGAGAAGACAAATCTGACGTCTCCACCACCACCCCAACACTCTTTGGCGATGGCAGCGGCTTGATGACGGCAGGTGTGGCCTATGATGTCACCCGGCAGGAGGAGTTGGAAACACGCCTGGGCCGCGAAACAGCCGCCCATGCAGAAGTTTTGGAACGCCTGGGGACAGCCATCGCTGTTTTCGGTGCCGATCAAAGACTAGCCTTTCACAACACAGCCTTTACCCAACTCTGGGGTCTCGACTCGCACTGGCTGCGCGACGGGCCTTCTTATGGTGCCGTGTTGGAAGCGTTACGGGATCAACGGCGCTTGCCGGAAGTGGCTGATTTTCCGGCCTTTAAAGAAAAAGAGTTGGACCGGTTTCATTCCCTGATCGACCCGTTGGAAGACGTCATGCACCTGCCCGACGGCATGACGCTGCGCCGGGTGGTCGCCCCTCACCCCATGGGCGGACTGCTGACCACCTATGAAGACGTTACCGACACTTTGGCCATGGAGCGCTCCTACAACACGCTGATCGCCGTGCAGCGGGAGACCATCGACAACTTAAATGAGGCCATTGCCGTTTTTACGACCGATGGCCAACTGCAACTGGCCAATCCAGCATTTCTATCGTTGTGGAATCTCCCCAAGCACATCGTCGAAGAACAAACGTCCGTGGCGGACGTCATGGAAATGATGGCAACCACCTTTGCCGATGCAGAAAATTTAACGGGCTATCAGAGCCTCGTGTTGGGGGCCCTCTCACCAGACTCCGAACGTCTCACGCGCCAAGCCAAGTTTGAATGCCGCGATGGCGTCGTTGTGGAAGTGGTGGCCGCACCCTTGCCCGACGGCGGAGTTCTGTTTTCCTATGATGATATTTCTGATCCAGCGCGCGTGGAGCATGCCTTGCGCACGCGGGCGCGAACTTTAACCGACAACGAAAAACTGCGCAGCGCCTTCATCGCGGATGCCATGGACGAATTGCGCACCCCATTGAAAATGTTGGCGGCACACTCCGAAATCAAACACTCGGAAAACAAAACGCCGAAAAACAACCTGGAAACCGGAACCGTATATGACACGGCATATAACACCGCCACGAGCTTGTTGCGCCTGATCGACGACATCAGCGTTCTGTCTTCGCTCGACACCGATAAAGATACGCTGACTTTAGACAGCTTCGATTTTATTGAGGCGTTGAATTCTGTTGTGAGCCTCACCCGCGAGAACTTTAAGACTAAAAATTTCAATATAGAAACAGACGTTTCAAACACCATTGAGTGGATCGTGGGCGATTCCAAACGCATTCGACAGATGCTATATCATTTAATCAGTGGCGCTGTTGATGGAACAAGGCCTGGCAGCACCGTCACCCTGACGGTCCAGAAAGCCTCGCAGAGTGACGACCGCTCTGGATTGATGATGATCGCCACCGGACCCAGCTTCAACGGTCACGGCGACAACTTCCACTGGACTGGGATTACACTCATCAAGCATGTGTCTGACCTGCATGGTGGAACGTGCGACCCAGAAATCCTAGAAGATGGGACACGTCAGGTCATTTGCCGGCTGCCAGGCAACACCTAAAATATTTAGAGAGATGGATGCGTTGCAGCATCACACGGCGATAGGTACAACTGAGGTTTAAGAACTCAAAACTAACGGTAGTTTGTGACATCTCTTTCTCTCACCTCTGAAACTGAAACGCTTGCGCTGGGCGCTGCCCTTGCAAAACACGCTACCAGTGGTGATGTCATCACCCTGTCTGGGACGCTAGGCGCTGGTAAAACGGTTCTGGCGCGAGGGTTTATTACTGAACGCCTGGGGAAAACCACGGATATCGCCAGTCCGACGTTTACCCTGGTGCATGTCTACGACACCGTTACACCAGAAATCTGGCATTTCGATTGGTACCGCCTGAAACACCCCGATGAGGTGCAGGAACTTGGCGTGGAGGATGCGTTTGCATCGGGTCTCAGTTTAATCGAATGGCCTGAAAAAGCCGCAGCCTGGTTGCCACGAGACCGCTTGGACATCACGCTAACGATCGATCCAAAGACCGCGCACCGAGTGGCCACACTGAAAGCTGATCCAATCTGGTCAGATCGGTTGAAAAATCTTGATGAGGTATCAGACGTATCATGACGTGGGATCGCACCCAAGCCGCAGATGATTTTCTAGCCGCCAATGGCTGGGCCGGTGCAACACGTAAACCGCTGGCAGGAGATGCCTCATTCCGCCGTTACGAGCGCATCATCAAGGACGGTGAAGCTGACACCGTGTTGATGGATGCGCCGCCACCGCAGGAAGATGTGCGCCCATTCGTGGCAATTGGCCAGCACCTCGTTAAACTTGGATTCTCCGCTCCGGACATTCTGGCCGAAGATACACAGCAAGGGTTTCTGCTGCTGGAAGACCTTGGCGACAACACCTACACGAGACTCCTGACGAACGATCACGACGAAACCGAACTCTATGAACTGGCAACGGACGTTCTGATTCACTTGAACAGGTTTGCGGTGTCCGAGGTTACACCCCCTGGGGTGATCCCCTACGGGAAAGCACGGTTGTTGGAAGAAGTAGACCGCCTGAACACGTGGTACCTTCCGCTGGTCAACGCACCCGAGCTTTCGACTGAGGTTCGGCAAACTTACATGGATATTTGGACGGCCCTGTTGCCGCAAGCTTGGCGCGCGCCTGAATCTTTGGTCCTTTTCGATTATCATGTCGATAATTTGCTGCTGTTGCCAAACAGACCCGGAGTAAAAGCCTGCGGGCTGCTTGATTTTCAAGATGCGGTCATTGGCCCGGTGACGTACGATTTGATGTCGCTGCTGGAAGACGCCCGCCGCGACATCGACCCAGGTTTGGTTGCTGACATGAAAGCGCGTTATTGCGCGACTTTCCCCGAGATGACCCAAGACGACTTCGAGACCTCTTGGGCGGTGATGGCGGCGCAACGTCATCTGCGTGTGATTGGCACCTTCGCGCGCCTCAAACTGCGAGATGGCAAACCCCATTATCTGGAACACATGCCGCGCCTCTGGCGATACATGGACAGATGCCTGCAACACCCCGTACTTGCGCCTCTCAAACAGTGGCTGGACACCCATGTGCCATCTCCGCTGCGTGTTTTGTAGCCAAATGAGCATGCCCATCAACACGGCAATGATTTTGGCCGCTGGCCTGGGCACACGCATGCGGCCCTTAACAGATAACTTGCCCAAACCCATGGTAAAGGTCGGCGGCAAGGCCCTGATTGATTGGGTGCTTGATGACTTGACCAAGGCTGGCGTGGCCAACGCGGTGGTTAATGTTCACTACAAAGCAGACCTGTTGCGCAGCCATGTTCAGCAACGCACGCGACCAACCATCAGCATATCTGACGAAACTCAAATTTTGCTTGAAACAGGCGGCGGCGTTGCCGCAGCGTTGCCGCTGATTAACGATGATGTCTTTCTTGTGACCAACAGCGACGCACTCTGGAGTAAAGGACTAGCGCCAGCGCTGGAGACTCTCAGAACCGCGTGGTCGCAGATGACAGAGGCAGCTGAAATTGACGCCCTGTTGTTGCTGGCTCAAATGAACCGCGCCTTCGGATTTGACGGTGCGGGGGACTTTTTTGTCGACGCAGACAACGTCCCCTCGCGTCGTGGTGACAACGCGTCTGCGCCAACGGTTTATGCGGGCACGCAACTTGTGCATCGTCGGATTTTCGAAAGATGCCCCGCAGGGGCCTTCTCTTTCAACGCGCTTTGGAACAAAGCTTTTGAAGCGAACCGGTTAAGAGCGATCGTTCACGACGATAACTGGTATCATGTCGGCACGCCCGAAGCCGTTGACCCCACTGCACAGGCCCTTGTGAACACGGGTAACGCACCGTGAGTGATTTAAAACCAGGTTGGTTATCAAGCGCCGCTCAAGGCGGTCAGCACGTGTGGAGTATTCAAGCCACATCTGGTTTCGTTGACAGCCTTGCCGAGGGCCTGCTGGCAGAAACCGGGGATGACCCCTTAGCCTTGGCCGAGATCACCGTTTTGGTTCCCACACGCCGGGCAGGCCGGTCTTTGCGCGAAGCCTTCTTGCGCCGGGCGGAGGGCAAACCGCTGCTGTTGCCCCGCCTGATGCCGTTGCAAGACATTGATGAAGACGAAGCTTTGCTGTCGGGGTTTGGCGGGAGCGAGTCAGGACCGCTGGACATCGCGCCGCCCATCGCGCCCGTGTCCCGGCAAATTCTACTCACACGGTTGATCCTGGCTCAGGCGAAAGCTGAGGATCAGCCGCAAACACCCGATCAAGCGGCGCGCCTGGCCGAGGAGCTGGGACGTCTGCTGGATCAGGTGCAGACGGAACGTCTCAGCTTTGAGAAACTTTCAACTTTGGTGCCGGATTCGCTGGCGGAACACTGGCAGGTCACGCTGACATTTCTGCAACTGATCACCCAGCATTGGCCTGACATTCTGGCTGAACGTGGCACCGTTGATCCGGCAGAGCACCGCAATCAAGTGTTTGCAGCACAGGCGGCAGCTTGGGCGTCCTCGCCACCGCGCGGCCTGATCGTCGCGGCTGGATCAACAGGAACCGTACCCGCCACACGCGATTTGTTATCCATAATCGCAACCCTGCCGAATGGCTGCCTTATCCTGCCTGGACTGGATCAGCTCCTTGAGAAAGACGCCTGGGATGCTCTTGAAGAAACGCATCCGCAATACACTCTGAAATCATTGCTTGCGCATTTCAACATCCAGCGGAGCGACGTTGCCGTCTGGCCCGATGAAACAAGAACTGCCAAAGAAGATCAGCGCGAGCGCTTGATCAGTGAAGTCATGCGTCCCCCGGAAACCAGTGAGCAATGGCGCACGTTGACAGGTCTCACAGCTGACGCGGCAGATGGTTTGCAACGCATTGAAGCCCCAACACCGCGCGAAGAAGCGGCGGCCATTGCACTGATCCTGCGCTGGGTGGCGGAAGATGAAACCCGCACCGGCGCGCTGGTGACGCCAGATCGCGCATTGGCGCGGCGGGTGTCGACCGAACTGGAACGCTGGGGGCCAAATCTTGCTGTCGATGACTCGGCGGGACAACCGCTGGCCGAAACGCCACCCGGTGTGTTTCTCCGTTTGACTGCTGCGATGATTGCGGAGCGCTGTGCACCGATCCCGTTTTTATCTGCCCTGAAGCATCCCCTAGCCGCCGGTGGATTGGCGCCAGCGCCATTCCGCGATCTGGTCCGGGACATTGAACTGTGCGTGCTGCGGGGTCCACGCCCGCCCGAAGGGTTCGCCGGTCTGCGGGCCGCCTTGCTGACCAAACATAACATTCCGCCCGAACTGGAGTCTTGGCTGCGTGCGGTTCAAGACGGCGCTTCAGCATTTGAAGCCGTTCTTCACGGAGAGCCGGCCTCTTTGCGGACGTTGCTTCGTGCCCATGTGGAGTGGGCAGAAACCCTGGCCGCCAGCGATGAGATTGCAGGGCCGTTGCGCCTCTGGGCCGGACCGGCGGGCGAAGTTCTGGCGGGCTTTATTGCCGAACTGGACGAAGCCGCGCCTGACCTTGGCGAGATTGATCCCGCGTCCTATCCGAGTCTGCTGGAAGCTCTGATGGTGGGGCAGGTTGTCAGACCGCCCTATGGCACCCATCCACGCCTGAGCATTCTGGGGCCGCTAGAAGCGCGACTGCTGCGCCCAGATGTCATTATTCTCGCTGGCCTGAATGAAGGCACCTGGCCCGGAGACGCGGACTCCGATCCATGGATGAGCCGTCCTATGCGCAAAGCGTTTGGACTGCCTCAACCGGAACGGAGGATCGGCCAGGCGGCGCATGACGTCGCGCAAGCGTTGGCGGCCAAAGACGTTATTATGACGCGGTCGTTAAAAGTCGATGGCACACCGACCGTTGCCTCGCGCTGGTGGCGGCGGTTTGATCAAGTGTTAGATGCGGCTGGGATTAAAGATCCAAGCAACACAGGCCGCTTTGCCTGGCTGCCCTGGGCCGCCACCCTGACCCGTCCGGCTGTGATCAAAGCCTGTGCTGCTCCGGCGCCGGCCCCGCCCTTAGAAGCGCGTCCACGCCGTCTGCGCGTAACGGAAATTGAGACCTGGATGCGCGACCCATATGAAATTTACGCCCGCCATATCTTGAAACTGCGCGCCTTAGACCCCATCGACGCGGATGCTGGTCGTGCGGATTACGGCACCATCGTGCATGACATACTCCAAAAATTTATTGAAGCGTATCCAACTCACATCCCCGCCGACATTCGCGCTGCCCTCGCTGCACTGGCAGACCGGACCTTTGGGGCTCAAGGACTTGCCCCCGCCTTGCTGGCGTTCTGGCGACCCAGGTTTGAACGCATCGCCGATTGGTTTGCCGTTCAAGAAGCCGCGCGACGCCCCCTCATTAAAACCGCACATGCGGAAGTAAAGGGCTCCTTCATCGTGCAAGGTCCCGCCGGGCCCTTTGAAATCGTGGCGCGGGCAGATCGTATTGACGAACTGGTTGATGGCACATTGGCGATCATCGACTATAAAACCGGCTCTGTGTCCTCAGCCAAAGAAGTGGCGGCAGGCTACGCACCTCAACTGCCTTTGGAGGCCGTGATTGCCGCGACCGGCGGGTTTAAAGGTATTCCGGAACGCAGCACTTCAGAACTCTCCTACTGGCGGCTGAGCGGTCGGGACTCAGGCGGAGAAGTCCGCTCCGCCGGCGACGATGCAGAGGCATTGCGCGCTGCAGCTTTAGAGGGACTGCAAAATCTCATTGCCGCGTTTGATGACAAGACCACGGCCTATGCCGCGCGTCCGCATCCAGCCATGGCACCGCGCTATGGCGACACCCAGCATCTTGCCCGGGTCAAAGAATGGGCCGCAGCGGAAGGGAGCGAAGGATGAACGACCTCTCCCCGGTTGCCATCGCCACACGTCAGCAGGGCCGCGCCGCCGATCCAAAATCCTCAGTGTGGGTATCGGCTTCGGCTGGAACAGGTAAAACCAAGGTCCTCACCGACCGCGTGCTCGCACTGATGCTGTCAGGCACCTCCCCCCATCGTATTTTGTGTCTGACCTTCACCAAAGCGGCGGCAGCAGAGATGTCGAACCGCATTGCCGAAACATTGAGCGCCTGGGTCATCGCACCCGAGGAAAAACTGCGCCCCGATGTTGAGCGCCTGCTCGCCCGCACGGCCGAGGAGACAGACCTCACAACAGCCCGGCGGTTGTTTGCCCGCGTGCTTGAAACACCCGGCGGGATGAAGATTGAAACCATTCACGCCTTTTGTCAGTCGGTGCTGCGAAGGTTTCCCCTGGAAGCCGGCCTGGCCCCGCACTTTGACCTGCTGACCGATCAGGACGCCACAGACCTGTTAGACGCCGCACAGGAGACTGTCATCACGCGGGCGCACCGGGGCAGCGATGAACAACTCGCGCGGGCGTTGTCGGTCATTGTCCGGCGCGTCCACGAACAGATGTTTCCTGATCTGATGCGGGCTGTGTCCTTTTCGCGCGCAAAGATTGCGCAGGTTATTGCGCTGCATGGTGATTTAGTGACCGCCGCATCAGCACTGCGCAAGACGTTAGATTTATCCCAAGACGACACCCCAGAGTCTATTCGCCGTGCTGCCTGTGAGGACCAAGCCTTTGAAGCCGATGCGCTGCGGGCGACCGTTTTAGTCCTCTCCGGCGGAACGAAAACCGACCAAGAACGTGCCGCAACGCTGGCAGACTGGCTTTCAAAAAGCGCGGAAGATCGTGTTGAAACCCTTGCAGACTACGGGCTCGCGTTTTTGACCGTCGCAGGAACGATACGGGCAAAGCTGGCAACCAAGAAAATTGAGGAGGCCAACCCAGACAGTGTGACGGCGTTATATGACGAAGCCGAGCGATTGCTTCAGCTGTTCGATAAGCTTCGGTCCGCAGACGTGGCCGAAGCGACAGAGGCTTTGCTGACGCTCGGCGAGGCTTTTCTGTTTGAGTATCAAAAACGCAAAGCTGCGTTTGCCCGTCTCGATTACGACGATCTTATTCAAAACACACGCGCCTTGCTGGAACGCCCCGGCGTGGCCGCTTGGGTGTTGTTCAAGCTTGATGGCGGATTGGATCACCTTTTGATTGATGAAGCGCAAGACACCAGCCCGGATCAATGGGCTGTTGTGCAATCGCTGACGGAAGAATTTTTTGCGGGCGAAGGCCGACATGAAAAGTCTCCTGAAACCGTACGCACCGTTTTTGCGGTGGGCGACCGCAAACAGTCGATCTACAGCTTTCAGGGCGCTGACCCGGATGGGTTTGACCGCATGCGCGTCTTTTTTACAGAGCGCACAAAGGCAGCAAACCTAGAGTGGGCAGATGTTGATCTGGGCGTGTCCTTCCGCTCGACCACAGCCGTCCTGCGTGCGGTAGATGCCGTGTTTGCGCAAGACAGCGCACGGGACGGCGTCCGCCTACCTGAAGACACGCTCACTCACTTGGCGGCGCGGCAAGGCCACGCGGGCCTGGTTGAGCTTTGGCCCCCCGTGGACCCGGATGTGGCCGATGATCCTGCGCCGTGGAAGCCGCCAATAGAACGGCTTAAAGGCGAGTCTGCGCAGGCCCGGCTGGCCCGCATCATGGCGCAACGGATTGCAGCCATGATTAATAATAAAGAGGAATTGCCCTCACAAGGACGACCGATTCATGCCGGTGACGTGCTGGTGCTGGTGCGCCGCCGCACCGGGTTTGTTGAGGATCTGGTCCGGGCCTTAAAGGACTTATCCATCCCTGTCGCGGGGGTCGATCGTATGATCCTGATTGAGCAAATGGCAGTCATGGACCTGGTCGCTTTGGGACGCTTTTTACTGCTGCCGCAAGATGATCTGACTCTGGCCAGCGTTTTAAAAAGCCCGCTCATCGGCCTGGATGAAGACCAGTTGTTCGCGCTGGCACACAACAGGGGAGACCCCTCTTTGTGGGAGGCGCTCAGCATACATGCCGGTGCGGATTCTGTTTTTGGTATAGCCCATCGCACGCTGTTTGAGATTTTAGCGCAGACGGATTTTCTGGGGCCGTTTGCGTTGTTTGCTCATGTGCTGACGGCCCATGACGGACGCAGAAAATTGCTCAGCCGCCTCGGGATGGATGCCGATGATCCCATTGATGAGTTTCTGGCCCAGGCTTTGGAATACGAACGACGCCATGCGCCAAGCCTTGAAGGATTTTTGCACTGGCTCGAACACGGGCGACTGGAAGTGAAACGGGATCTGGAACAGGCCAATCGAGACGCGGTGCGCATTATGACGGTTCACGGGGCCAAAGGGTTGCAGGCTCCGATTGTGTTTATGCCCGATACCTTGCAGACCCCAACCCAAGGTGACCCTCTGCTTTGGACAACAGACGCCGCAGGTAAACCGCTGATGTTGTGGGCTCCCAGCGCAGCCTCAAGAGACAGCCTGACCAGTGCCGCCAAAGCTGAAGCAGATGCCAGCCGAGATCGTGAATACCGGCGCCTGTTGTACGTGGCGATGACCCGGGCCGAGGACCGCTTGTATGTCTGCGGGTGGAACACCAGCCGCAGCGCCTCCAGCGCCTGTTGGTACGCGTTGATCGAAAGTGCGCTGAAGCCGATTGCTGAGGAGATTGCAGATCCGGTTCTTGCACAGACAGGACTAGGATCGGTTAAGGCTTCGGACACTGGCGGCGTCACGGTGTTGCGCTTGTCAGACCCGCAGACGGCAGAGCCTAACAACCAAGGCGCCCCCGCGGACACGAGCCCTGAAATTCCCGAGATTCCAGAATTTGCCGAAGAGCCAGCCCGCCGGGAACCGGCCCCCCCGCAACCCTTGGCCCCCTCAAGACCCACGCATGATGAACCAACGGTTACGCCGCCGCTTGCACAAAATGCGACGCAACGCTTCCAACGTGGTCTGTTGATTCACCGCCTGCTGCAAAGCTTACCAGACCTACCAGCAGATCGGCGCCGGGCGGCCAGCCAAACATTTCTATCGCGCCCAGTATGGTCGTTAGAGTCTGACACCGTAGAAGCCATCACAAACGAAACCTTAGCGGTTATAAACCATCCAGATTTCGCAGCGGTGTTTGGCACAGGCTCTAAAGCAGAAGTTCCAGTGACTGGTTTGTTAAACGGCCATGTCCTCTCCGGTCAAGTCGACCGCTTGGTGGTTTCTGAGCGGGAGATCATCATTGTGGACTACAAAACCAACCGCCCGCCGCCGCAAACAACGGAAGGCGTTGACCCGGCGTATCGTTTTCAAATGGCCGCCTACCGCGCAGCCCTGTCTGAGATTTATCCGAGCAAAACCATACGCTGCGTCTTGCTGTGGACAGACGGCCCATTCATCACTGAACTCCCCGAAGCTATGTTAGACGCGGCCTGGAGCGCCGAATCTGACAATGACTAGACCTGTGACGAGACCTGCGTGTCCATTGATCAGGCTTGATTTTCCGCTCGTAATGGCCACGATCCTGCCATGACACATTCGCCTGAAGAGTTAAAAGCTGCTGCACCTGATACAGCAACACCAGATGACGCCTATCTGAAAGGCTTTTGGTATGTGGCCTGCGCCAGCCGCGACCTCAAAACCGCCAAGACCCTTCATCGCATTATACTGGGTCAACCGGTTCTGATTGGCCGGGATAAAGCGGGCGTGGCCTTTGCCCTTCAAGACACGTGCCCACATCGGGGCACATTATTGTCCCGAGGGGCGTTCGACGGCACCGAAGTGGAATGCCCTTATCATGGTTGGCGGTTTGGAACGAATGGCCAATGCACTGCCATTCCCTCGCAGCAGGACGGCCAACGCCCACAGGCGCGTGATGTGCGAACACAGAGTTACCCCGTGGCGGAGCAAAACAGCATCATCTGGATTTACATTGGGACTAAAGGATCAGCGGCAAACCTGTCAGACATTCCTACTGTTCCGGATATTGGGCACCGCTTCCAATTGCATCTGCGCAAAACGTTCGACTGCAACAGCGACCTCGCCATCACCGGATTGATGGACCCCGCGCATGGTGCGTTCGTGCATGCGTCGTCGCTCTGGCGTGGACATCGCGATGTGCGCGACAAGGAAAAGACCTTTTCACCCACCCCGCTGGGCTGGCGCATGGACCGTCACACGGCCTCTGGCAATGCCCGCGCGTATCGATTGTTTTTAGGCGGCGCACCGGAAACCGAAATTACCTACACCCTGCCGGGTGTGCGCATCGAGCACGCCACCACCGGCACGGTGACCTATTGTGGGCTCACGGCCTGCACGCCGATAGACGCACACACCACGGATGTGCACCACTTCATGTATTGGGACGTGCCCGGTGGCGGGGCTCTGCGGGGCTTGGTGCGGTGGGTCGCGAACCGGTTTTTAGGCCAAGATGCAAATGCCGTGAAAGACATGCGCGATGGCCAGGCTTTTAAGCCCACAACCATGCTGGTGGAAGACGCAGACAGGCAAATTCGCTGGTATTATCGTCTAAAACGGGAATGGCAGCTGGCACAGGCGGAAAACCGGCCTTTTCAGAACCCCATTCAGCCGACAACACTGCGCTGGCGTAGCTAAACGGCCCGTTGTGGACGTTATCAACAGGCGTCACAGAGTGGCTTGCGCCAGCCTTCATGGTGCTGTGTGATCCGGACTGCTTGACCGAAACTGTCAGCGTTCCTAGATTGAGACATCAAAGGGCCTATTGAGGCTTCAGACTTCAACCAAAAGGACGAGTTTCCATGAAACATGTATCTGATGATTCCTTCGAGTCCGACGTGCTTAAAGCCGATGGACCAGTGCTGGTCGATTTCTGGGCTGAGTGGTGCGGCCCGTGCAAACAGATTGGCCCCATTCTTGACGAAATGGACAAGGAGATGGGTGAGAAAGTCACCATCGCCAAAGTAAACATCGACGATAATCCAGACACACCCACCAAGTATGGCGTGCGTGGCATCCCCACTTTGATCCTGTTCAAAGATGGAGAAGTGGCCGCAACCAAAGTCGGTGCCCTGCCAAAGAGTAAACTGGTGGAGTGGGTTGAGTCTTCCATCTAATCAAGGGCGAAGACGGCATCAAAATTCTAAGCCCTGCCGCGTACACCGTGGCAGGGCTTTTGATTCCAGAAGACAGGCAGGCTAAAACAGAGCTCTGAACTGCAGATCATGGGGATTTTATGAGCGACGGGTACGTCACAGATACAGCCTACGTGGCCGAGTATTACCCAGACCATGCGCCAGCGCACATGAACCTGACCTGTGCCTTCAATGGCTTCAGGCCGCGCCCCTTGGATGAGCCCTTTACCTGGTGCGACTACGGCTGTGGCAACGGTGTCACGGCAAATGTGCTGGCGGCCTGTTATCCGCACGCGCAGTTTTATGGCGTGGATTTCCTGAACACCCACATCAGAACAGCAGAAACTCTGTCCTTAAGGGGCGGCCTGCAAAACACATCTTTTCTCTGTAAGAGTTTTACCCAACTCGAAGAAAAAGACCTTCCGCCCCTGGATTTTGCGGTGATGCATGGCGTGTTGTCGTGGGTCGATGAAGCCACACGAAGCGCGCTGCTTGAGGATGCTGTGAAACGGTTGAAGCCGGGCGGCATTCTGTTAACGGGCTACAACGCTATGCCGGGGTGGGCCACCAAGCTGCCCATGCGCGACATGATTTACTCACTGACGCCCGATGACATGAATTCCATGGACCGGGCAGAGGCCGGCTTGAAGTGGTTGGTAAAGCTGAAGAACGCCAACACTAAGTATTTTCGAGATCACCCGGCGTTAGCCGAAGCGGTTGAACAACTTGAGAAGCTGGATCTGCGCTACATGGCGCACGAGTACTTTAATACCAATCTGCGGGCGTTTCATTTTGCCGAAGTCCGGCAGACCATGGAAAAAGCGGGTCTGAAGTTTGCCGGTTGCGCGACTCTGTTCCTGAACATGGTTGACCTGTCGGTTCCGCCTGACCTGTACGAAGATTTTCGCAATATCACCAGCCGCCCGGAATTGGAAGCCAAGCGGGATTTCATCCGCAACGAAACCTTTCGCCGCGATGTGTGGGTCAAAGGCGAGCCGATCAAAACCGAAGACGAGTGGCTAAAGATTAACGAAGACCTGATTTTCGGCTCGCTTGTGACCGCAGAGGAGATGGACAAAGAAGTCGCCTTTGGAGACGTGCAAATCTCTTACGCGGGAGAGCCGTTCGACAGCCTGATAGATGTGATCACTAATGGCGCCAAGAGCATCGCATCGCTCGAACACATTCCAGGATTAGACACAATATCAGCGGCCACACGCGTGGATGCCGCGCGCCTGTTGTCTGCCGGTGGAGAAATTATTGCTTTTGCGCAGGAAACAGATGCTGTGGCGTTTGAAGGCAAACCAAAAATTCAGATCGGAACCGCCTTTAACCGCGGTTTGGTTAAACAATTTGGCATGGTGCTACCGCGACTCCCCCTCGCCGCGCCAGCCGCCGGGACTGCTATTGACCTGAGTAACATTGATGCCATGTTGCTCCTGGCCATTTGTGAAAAAGGCTGGGACGGTGCGGTGAAGATGGTGGCAAAAGTGATCGGCAGTGATGATGGCGAAGTGATTCTGGGCGGACGATCCTTGTCACGCCCCGAAGTACAGGCGCACCTGAATCATCGCATTGAGCATATTCACAGGAAGCAACTGGCAAAACTGTTAGAGGTTGGCGTCGTCGCGCTTGCTGATTAACGGTGGACTTTAAGAATCTCACCCGCCAGATAGAGTGAGCCGCAAATCAGGATACGACCGCGCTGACCGGTTAAATGCGGTTGTAAATGCACTAGAGCCGACATCACATCATCTGCCTGAATGATCCGAGCAATGCCAGCGCTGTCAGCCGCATCAGCTAAATCTTGTGATGACGCACAGTTCTCATGCCCTGGTATCGAGATTGTTGCCAGCGCCTCAACCTGCGACGACCATGGCGCGAAAAATCCGCGTGCGTCCTTGGTGGCCATCATGCCGCAAATGACAACCGTGGGCACGGGATCAGCGGCCAGCCAGTCTGACAGAACTTTTCCCGCCGGTGGATTATGACCGCCATCCAGCCAGACATCCCAGCCCTTGGGTGCGCGGGCCACCACCGGGCCGTCTTTCAGGCGTTGTAAGCGGGCGGGCCATTCCACTTGACGCATGCCGGCGCGCAGCCCAAATGGCGGGATGGCAAAGGGCAAGCGGTTGAGAGTCGCCAAGGCCACCCCGAGATTGCCAATTTGATGCGGCCCAGGCAGAGCCGGACTTGGCATTGACCAATGCGTATCGCCATCGTTGAATTGGACGGTCCCAAAAAGATCTTCCTCGACGGTCCAGTCTTGCCCCTGCCACGCCACGTCCACGCCGCGTTGCTGGGCCGTGTCAGAAATGACCTGGGCGGCTTCAGGACTTTGACTGGCGCTGATGCAAGGTGCGCCAAATTTCATGATGGCTGCTTTTTCAGACGCGATAGCACCCAGGGTATTGCCAAGATAACTCATATGATCCATGCCGATGGAAGTGAGCACTGTTGCAGCCGGATTGGGCACAACATTGGTGGCGTCGAGACGTCCCCCCAACCCCGTTTCCAGCAACAACACATCAGCGGGAATTTGAGCAAACGCTTGATATGCGATTGCCGTAATCATTTCGAAAAACGTAATGGGCGCATCGCCATTCACCGATTCCACGTAGGCAATCAATTCAATCAACAACGTGGAGTCGATCAGATCACCACTCAGCCGGATGCGCTCTGTAAACGAAACCAGATGCGGCGACGTATAGACATGGACTTTGTACCCAGACGCTTCAAGAACGGCCCGCATCAACGCAACGACAGAGCCCTTACCGTTGGTTCCGGCAACATGCACTACCGGTGGCAGCTTGAGATGGGGCGAGCCGAGGTCAGTCAGTAAGCGTTCAATACGATCAAGAGAGAGATCAATAACGACAGGATGAAAAGACTTGATGCGATCAAGCGCTGCAATCAATTCAGGAGGGTCAACGCGCATTGAGGGTGTCAGGATTTCTTTGACTGATCTTCGTCTACAGCATCAAACAACTCGGCATCGGGCACGGAAGGATCAGGAGGAAGTTTGGTTTGCTTCGGGTCTTGCGGCGTTTTGCCTTTGCGCTTGCTGCGATCCTCTTTATCCATCAGCAACAACGGGGCGGCAGGATCTTTGTGCTGCAACAAGCTGAGCAACTGAGCGAGGGTGCGCTGCAAGTCAGCGCGATGCACCACCATATCAACCATGCCGTGCTCAAGCAGATATTCAGCGCGCTGAAAGCCTTCCGGCAACGTTTCGCGAATGGTTTGCTCGATCACGCGCGCGCCAGCGAAGCCAATAATAGCCCCTGGCTCAGCCACCTGAATGTCGCCCAGCATCGCAAATGACGCCGTCACCCCACCTGTGGTCGGGTCGGTGAGCAATACGACATAAGGCAGACCTTTTTCACGGACGCGGTCAACCGCAACAGTCGTGCGCGCCATCTGCATCAGGGACAGAATCCCCTCCTGCATACGTGCGCCACCAGATGACGGAATGACGATCAACGGCGCTTCTTGCAGCACAGCCAGTTCAGCCGCCGCAACAATCCCCTCACCGACGGCCGTTCCCATAGAGCCACCCAGAAAGCCAAATTCAAAGGCAGCTATGACGACGTTCACACCACCCATGGTGCCATGAGCCACAACGATGGCATCCTTGGCGCCCGTTTTGCTTTGTGCATCTTTAAGACGATCGCTGTACTTCTTGCGGTCTTTAAACTTGAGTGGATCAACCGGAACAGAGGGCAGTTCTATTTCTGTCCATTTCTTATCATCAAATAAAAGCTCTAAACGCTGCTTCACGGCCAAGCGCAGGTGATGATCGCAATGAGGACAAACGCGGTGATTGTTTTCGAGTTCGCGGTGAAACACCATCTCGCTGCAGCCAGGGCATTTGAGCCATAAATTGTCTGGGGCTTCACGCGGTTGGACCAAGCGCTTGATGCGTGGCCGGACAAAATTGGTTAACCAATTCATGTGGGCGCTCCTTGAGCCGCCACCGGAATAGCCTCACCCCCACGGGCAGACCGAACACCAACTGCCAAATCTTTGACCGCATCCAGCACGCGAGTGGAAAGCCCAACCTCAGGCTTACCGTGATCATCCAGCCCCTCTGCAATGATATCAACAATGGCGGACCCCACCACTACGGCGTCGGCAAATTCAGCCACTTCAGCCGCCTGCGCGGCCGTGCGAATACCAAAGCCGACACCAAGCGGAAGATCGGTTTGTTTGCGCATGGCTGCGATCCGTTGACCGACTTCGGCCATGTCTGCTGACTTGGTACCCGTCACACCTTTGACTGCAACGTAGTAAACGAAACCGCTGGCGTGATCGAGGACGCGTGGCAAACGCGTTTCATCGGTTGTTGGGGCAGCCAAAAAAATCATATGCAGGTTATTGGCTCTGAGGTGCTGGTTCAGCTCCTCGGCCTCTTCCGGTGGCAAATCAACGATGATGACACCATCAACTCCGGCATTAGCCGCCGCGCGCGAAAACTCTTCCGGACCATACCGATAAATAGGATTGTAATAGCCCATCAAAATAACCGGCGTATCCATTTCCCAGTCACGCATGTCTTTCACGGCATCGAGAACGTCATCAATGGTCACGCCCGCTTTTAGGGCACGCTGAGAAGACAGCTGGATGGAAGGGCCGTCCGCCATCGGATCAGAAAAGGGCATACCCAATTCAATGATATCAGCGCCAGCCGTGGGCAAGCCCTCAAGCACCTCGCGAAAGAAACTTGGATTGGGATCATTGGCTGTGATGAAGGTCACAAAAGCAGATCTGTTTTGTTCTTTGAGTTTTGCAAAGCGCCGGGTCAACCGACTTTCTGTCACGGATGCACTCATGATGCGCCATCCAGTTCCGTGCCAAGCGCGTCGGCCACGGTGAAGACGTCTTTATCGCCACGACCACACATGTTCATGACGATCAAATGGTCTTCAGGCAGTTCTGGGGCGATTTTCTGAACATAAGACAGCGCATGCGCTGGCTCCAGTGCCGGAATGATCCCTTCCAACTTTGAACAGAGCTGAAACGCGGCAAGCGCTTCTTTGTCAGTGGCAGAGACATAATCCACGCGGCCTTGCATATGGAGCCACGCGTGCTCGGGGCCAATGCCGGGATAATCCAATCCCGCAGAAATGGAGTGCGCGTCTTTGATCTGGCCACCATCTTCCTGCAGCAGGAAGGTGCGGTTGCCGTGGAGCACGCCCGGATTGCCGCCCGAGATCGAGGCGGCGTGCTCGCCCGTCTCCAGACCTTTGCCAGCGGCTTCAACACCAATCATGCGGACATCCGCGTCGTCCAAGAAGGGGTGGAATAAGCCAATAGCATTTGAGCCGCCGCCGATACACGCCACCAAGGTGTCTGGCAGGCGGCCTTCAGCGGCTTGCATTTGATCTCTGAGTTCTTCCCCAATCACGGATTGGAAATCGCGCACCATTGTCGGGTAAGGGTGTGGCCCCGCCGCTGTGCCAATCAGATAGTACGTGTCATCAACATTGGCGACCCAATCCCTAAGTGCTTCGTTCATCGCTTCTTTGAGGGTCGCAGAGCCCTTGTCGACGGTTCGAACATCGGCCCCTAGCAAATTCATGCGAAAGACGTTGGGCTTTTGGCGCTCGATATCTTTGGCACCCATGTAGACAACGCAGTCCAAACCAAAGCGTGCGCACACCGTCGCTGTTGCCACACCGTGCTGACCGGCCCCGGTTTCGGCGATGATCCGGGTTTTGCCCATACGTTTGGCCAGCAGGATTTGGCCCAGGCAATTGTTGATTTTGTGCGAGCCCGTGTGATTGAGCTCGTCGCGCTTAAAGTAAACTTTGGCACCGCCATAATGCGCGGTCAGGCGTTCCGCAAAATAGAGCGGGCTTGGACGTCCGGCGTAGTGGGTGCGAAATGAGTCTAATTCAGCGGCAAAGGTTGGGTCTGAAGCCGCTGCGGCGTAAGCGCGCTCGACCTCAAGAATCAGTGGCATCAGCGTTTCAGCGACATAGCGCCCGCCAAAAAGGCCAAAATGCCCAACCTCATCTGGGCCTTTGCGATACGTGTTCCGGGCTTCCGCCATATGATGCGTTAATCCTGCTATGTGAATGACCTAAGACTTATAGGTCTTTAGATTGGCCGGACTTATAACGCAGCCCACCCGGATGAGCAAAAAAAACTAACCCAAAACAGCGCGTTAGAGGCCTTTTGCGGCTTTAATGAAGGTTCTAATCAGGTCTGGGTCTTTTTGGCCTGGGGCCGACTCGACGCCAGAGGACACATCCACACCTGGGGCATGAGCCGTTTTTATAGCCCGCGCGACGTTCTCAGAGGTTAATCCCCCCGCCAAAAGCCAGGGCAACGCGCCACGGTATTTGGGCATAAGGTCCCATTGAAAAGCCTCAGCATTGCCCCCAGGCCGGTCCGCGTCTGCAGGCGGCTTGGCATCAAACAGCAGCATATCGGCATGTGCATTGAACTGGGAGGCGCGAACGACGTCATGCGCCTCGGCAACGCCGATGGCCTTTATCACAGGCAGGCCAAAGGCCAGGCGGATGGCATCAATGCGCTCTGGGGATTCATCTCCGTGGAGTTGCAGATAATCCAGGCGGAGTTGACTCAGGACCTGATCCAAAGCCGCGTCGGTCGGATTAACAAACACCCCAACTTTAAAAACATCGTCCGGAATGTCTTCAGTTAACAGGGCCACATGATCGGCTGAAACATTTCGCGGTGAGGGCTTGAAGAACATAAAGCCAAGATAATCCGCACCGCCTTCAATCGCCGCATCAACCGACTCTTGGTCAGAAAGACCACAAATTTTGACAGCAACAGTCATCGGCTCACGCAGGCTTCGAAGTCGTGTTGAGGCTTGTGGCAATGCGCTGGGCGGCGGCAGACGGATCGTCCGCGGCTGTGATTGGGCGTCCGATCACCAGATAGTCTGCGCCTTCTGCAAGCGCTTTCTCAGGAGTCATAATGCGCTTTTGATCGTTGGCGACCGCCCACTCTGGACGCACACCGGGCGTAATGAGCTTGAAGTTAGCGCCACATTCTGCACGGATGCGCGCGGCTTCCAGTGCCGAGCATACCACGCCATCAAGCCCAGACTCTTTGGCTAAGACCGCAAGCCTGAGCACCTGGTCAGGCGCGCTGGCAGACACGCCTGTCTCCTCCAGGTCGTCGTCCCCGATGCTGGTCAGCACTGTGACGGCGATCACCAAAGGACGGGGTGTTACATGCTCATAGGCGGCCTCGGCAGCGGCTTCAGCGGCGGCGCTCATCATGGCACGACCACCACTCGCATGTACGTTGATCATAAAGGGTTTAATGGCCGCAATAGCGCGCACGGCACCCGCGACCGTGTTGGGGATGTCATGAAACTTCACATCAAGGAAAACCGGTAAGTCTGAAGCCTTCATGACTTGCGCCACACCCTTGGGGCCGTGTGCCGACAGAAACTCCAAGCCCAGCTTTATGCCGCCGACATGATCCCCAATCTTGGCAGCCCATGTGGTCGCCAGGCCAAGATCTGGTGTGTCGATGGCACAAAAAATGGGGTTGCGAAGTTTTTGATCTGACGATGGCATCTGTATTTCTCTTAGCTCAGGTTTTCTCTTAAACTCTGGGGGCGATAACGGCATGGTCTGACTGGGCTCAGTCATAATCGGACAACACTATGCTCTGGACCATTATAGGGACGCAAGGCAGGACGCTATATCAAAGAAACTTGGTTAGGCTGCGCGCTGTTTTATGGCCTCAGCCAGACGTAACCGGATATCGGCCAATTCACCTTCTAGGGTGCGGATTTCAGCCCGTTGCAGGCGGACGCGGCGACGGTGCTTGGCGCCTGCAAGCCAGGTGACCAGAGCCCCAACCAAAAACCCGGCAAACACACCGGCCAGGACGACGATGTAAACGCCGACATCAAGGGCGAAGGGAAACGGCCATAAGGTTATGGATACTGTTTCACGGTTTGAGACAGCAAAAAGGATGGTCGTAATCGCGACGGCGACACCAATGAGCCAAGTTATGAGTCGCATGGGTTAAGCTTCTCTTGGGCCTGTGCTATTTTTAATGTCAGCACTTACGGAGCCAGCACTATGGCGCAGGTGTTGACGCCGGCGACGGCGCTGGATCTTGCTGTTCGTGCGTATTGAGCAAATCACGTAGTTGCTTGCCAGTCTTGAAATAGGGCACGGTTTTTTCTGAAACTTTCACAGCTTCACCCGTGCGCGGATTGCGACCAACGCGAGAGTCACGATGCTTTACAGAGAAGGCACCAAAGCCACGCAATTCAACCCGGTCTCCACGCGCTAAAGCAGCAGAGATCTGATCAAAAATCGTACTCACAATCCGCTCGACATCACGCTGAAAAAGATGCGGGTTGCGTTCCGCAATACGCGCGATGAGCTCTGACTTGGTCATCCCCTAAGCTTCCCTGTCGACCCCTCCGGCCTTTATGACCGGTTACGAAGGGCAAGCATGCGAACTGCCCAAGAGAGAGTCAAGCCTAAGTCATTCATATGAAATCGTTTTTTCGCCTAACCAAACGAAAAACGCGCCCCATAAAGAGGCGCGTTTTCCAGTGTATATCAGCCTTTTCGGAGACTTAGTCTACTCAGACTTTTCCTCAGCGGTCGGCGCGTCAGAGGCATCATCATCGCCCTCTGTTTGCTTGCGTTTGAGGGCTGCGCCCAGGATATCACCAAGCGAGGCCCCCGAATCGGTGGAGCCGTAATCAGCCATGGCCTGCTTCTCTTCGGCCACTTCACGCGCCTTGATGGAGAGATTGAGCTTACGGGTTTTACTGTCGATGCTGGTGATGCGGGCATCAACCTTCTCGCCAACCGCAAAGCGGTCAGGCCGTTGCTCAGAGCGTTCACGGGCCAGATCGTTCTTCTTGATGAACCCGGTAATGCCTTCGCTGATGGTGACTTCAAGGCCGGCATCCATCACGGCTTTAACAACACAGGTAACGATTTGATCACGCTTGAGGTCACCCATGGCCTCCGCAAACGGATCTTCTGTGAGTTGCTTAATCCCCAGGCTGATGCGTTCTTTGTCGATATCGACATCGAGGATCTTGGCTTTGACGATGTCGCCTTTGTTGAAATCTGCAACAGCTTCTTCGCCATCCTTTTCCCACGACAGATCTGACAAGTGGACCATGCCGTCGATGTCTCCGTCGAGACCAACAAACAATCCGAACTCGGTGATGTTTTTGACTTCACCTTCGACAATGGTGTCGACCTTGAATTTGTCCTTAAAGGCGGTCCATGGGTTGTCCATGCACTGCTTGAGACCCAAGGAAATACGGCGCTTCTCTTGGTCAACGTCGAGGACCATAACCTCAACTTCCTGGCTGGTGGAGACAATCTTTCCAGGATGAACGTTTTTCTTGGTCCAACTCATTTCTGAGACGTGGACGAGGCCCTCTATACCAGCTTCGAGCTCAACAAATGCACCGTAGTCGGTGATGTTGGTGACGCGGCCTGAGAACTTTGTGCCAACCGGGTATTTCGCCGCTACACCATCCCATGGATCAGTTTCGAGTTGCTTCATACCAAGCGAGATGCGCTGCGTTTCTGCATTGAAGCGAATGACCTGGACTTTAACAGTCTGACCAACTGACAAGGCTTCGGTTGGGTGATTGACGCGCTTCCAGGAAATATCCGTGACGTGAAGCAGACCATCGACACCACCAAGATCGACGAAGGCACCGTAATCGGTGATGTTTTTGACCACACCGTCGAGAATTTGACCTTCGGCCAAATCTTCCATGAGCTTTGAACGCTCGGCGGCACGGGTTTCTTCCAGAACGGCCCGGCGGGATACAACAATGTTGCCGCGCGCGCGGTCCATTTTCAGGATTTGGAACTCATGGGGTTCGCCCATCAGATAGTTCGCATCACGCACCGGACGAATATCGACCTGACTGCCCGGCAGGAAGGCCACAGCGCCATTAAGGTCAACTGTAAAGCCGCCCTTAACACGCCCAAAGATAACGCCTTCAACAGTGCTGGTTTTATCAAATTGCTTTTCAAGAACGTCCCAAGCCTCTTCGCGACGGGCTTTGTCGCGGGACAGCAGGATCATTCCATCTTTGTCTTCATAACGCTCGACATAAACGTCAACGCTCTCACCAGGAGCGGGTGCATCTTCGTTGCCGCGGCCAAATTCGCGCAACGGCACGCGGCCTTCTGATTTGAGGCCAACGTCGACCAAAGCGTAATCACCATCGACGCGCAACACGGTGCCCTTGAGCACAGCGCCTTCGATGCCATCGTTACCTTGGAATGATTCTTCTAGGAGTGCGGCAAAATCTTCGCTCGCCGCTGCGAGTGCAGGTTCAGACATGGAGTGTATCCCTTTCGTTCTGCGCCTTGCCAGCCGGTTGGATCCGGCGGTCTTTTCATACGGGCCCAGACCATTCTGGGTGTGCCGCATTTCTCACTATCGCGTGTTTGATCACGCTTTTTATGCATCACACAGGCTTGTTGGCGCGTTTATCGCGCCTTAATCAGCCGGTGGGATGTTGGAAAACAATCTTAGTGGGGACCGGTTCCCCTGATGTGGTCCAGCGCTGCGGCTAGGGCCTCATCTGCATTCATGTCCGTTGTATCCAGCAGCCAAGCGTCTTCCGCAGGCTTAAGCGGAGCGACCGTTCGATCCCGGTCACGCTGGTCACGGGCCGTCATATCGGCACGAACGCGGGCCTCTATAACGGTTTCCCCCCGGTCCTTCAACTCCTGAAGGCGCCTTTTAATGCGCATTTCCAGATCAGCCGTTACAAATATCTTAACCGGGGCATCTGGACAGACCACGGTTCCAATGTCCCGGCCATCCAATATTGCGCCCTGAAACTCCGGTCCCGGCTGGCGCGCCACGGTCCTTTGAAAATCAAGAAGAACGGCCCGCACCGACGGCAGAAACGCCACATGAGAGGCCGCAACCCCGGCTTCCTCAGTGCGCAAATCCTCTGGCGTAAACTGTGATAAGTCTAAGGTTTCTGCGGCTTTCACAGCCGCCACCTCGTCCGTCGGATCTGCCTGCGCCCGTAAGACTGATAGTCCGGTGGCACGATAGAGACTGCCCGTATCCAGATACTTTAAGTTTAAGATATCAGCCAGCTTACGGGCTAAAGTGCCTTTTCCAGAGGCTGCAGGGCCATCGATAGCAATGAGCAGCTTCTCAGAGGCCGTCATGCTCCAGAGTCCGACGTTGCGGCAGAAGAAATATCAGCCCCAATAGCCGTCATATGGGCCATAAATTCTGGATAGCTGGTGGCAATGGCACGGACATCATCGATTGAAACCGGGTTTTGCGCGGCCATCCCCAGCACCAAAAACGACATCGCTATGCGGTGATCAAGATGAACCGGCACAACCGCGTCGCCAGGCACAGCGTGACCGCCGCCAGCAACCACCAGAGACTCGCCTTCAATGGCGTTGCTGACCCCGCATGCTGACAGGCCATGGGCGATGGCCGCAAGACGGTCACTTTCCTTCACCCTCAGTTCGCCCAGTCCGTTCATGCGTGTTTCGCCCACAGCACAAGCCGCCGCCACGGCAAGAATAGGATACTCGTCGATCATTGAAGGCGCGCGTTCAGCCGGCACAGAGACGCCTTTCAGAGTGCTTGATTTAACTCGCAAATCGCCAACCGGCTCGCCAGCCTCGTCGCGCTGGTTCTCAAGTGTGAGATCAGCCCCCATTTCCACAAGGGTATCGAACAACCCCGTGCGCTGTGGATTGAGGCCAACATTGAGCAGGGTGATGTCCGACCCTTTGGTAATCAGGGCCGCAACCGCCAGAAAGGCCGCAGAAGACGGATCACCCGGCACAATGACATGACGACCGTGTAATTCAGGCTGACCGATGACCGTAACCGCGATGGCCCCGGCCTTGTCTCCCACGGGTTCAGATGTGACCTCGGCCCCAAAATAACGCAGCATCCGTTCGGTATGGTCTCGTGTCGCCGCAGGCTCAATAACGGTGGTCGCACCTCTGGCCTGCACTCCCGCCAGCAAGACAGCTGATTTAACCTGGGCAGACGCCACAGGACTCTCATACACTTGGGGCAAGGGCTCACCCGTGCCAATAACGGTCAAGGGTAAACGACCACCGCTGCGGGATTCAAATCTCGCTCCAATCAGAGACAAAGGATAAACAACCCGGTCCATCGGTCTTGATCTAAGGGACGCATCCCCGGTCATCACCGCTGTCATGCGGTGGCTCGCCAGTAGCCCGGTCAGCAAACGCGCGCCCGTGCCGGAATTGCCCATATCGAGCACTGAGTCCGGTTCAGTCAGTCCACCTACCCCGCGGCCATGCACCACCCATATTCCAGCACCGGTATCGTCTTCGTGCCGCGCAACCTGAGCCCCCAGCGCGCGCATGGCCTTGGCCGTGTTGAGCACATCTTCGCCCTCCAGCAGGCCTTCGATGCGGGTTTCGCCAATGGCCAGCGCACCGAACATAAGCGCGCGATGCGAAATAGATTTGTCCCCTGGCACGCGCACACGCCCAGACAGACCTTGAACCTGTTTAGACGTTGCGATGTAAGCATTATTTGTGGTCATCAAGCGCGGCTCTGACATTAGGATTACATAAAGTCTCTGGGTTAATTGAACGTCTGTCCCTGCGTAAATACATCGCAAGTTAGGGCGCGGGGTCATACCATAGAGGACAAACTAATCCTAGCAGGTGGCTCCCTATTGGCGGGCCGAAAATGCCCTCAGGCCGCGACAGAAAACAAAAGTGTTTTGGATTAAGGCATATTAGGTTTTGACAGGGCTCTCCGAATTTGGCAAATGCCTCTTATCGGATTTGATTTAAATAGCGAAAAGGGGTTCTGGCCCTGGGCTATCTTTCAGATCCATTCCAGAGCATCTCGGGGTTCACCCTGAGTATCCTGGGGTCACCCTGAGCATTCTGGGGTTCACTCCTGGATATCATTAGATTGCGATACGAGGAGGTTTTGAAATTGGGTAAGGTTGACCTCGGCGAAAAGCTGACTTGCTCAAGTTGTGGAGCACGCTATTACGATCTCAAAAAGTCACCCGCGGCATGCCCCAAGTGTGGCACTGAGAACGAGCGCCCTAAGGCGTTCAAAGCCAAAAAAGCTGAGGCAGCTCCTAAGCCCGTCAAGAAAACTGCAGCCCCCAAGAAGGCTGTGTTGGACGGTGATGAAGAAGACGAGGATGATGATCTGGATCTTGATGACATCAGCGATGATGACGACGATCTAATTGAGGACGATGACGACCTTGATGATGATGACGATGTGGATAGCGTTATCGGGCCGATCGACTCAGACAGCGATACCGACACCTGACAGCCCACATTTTAGGCACTGACCAAAAAACATTAAACTGTGCCTAGTCTGTGAGAGTTTATATTTTTCCCTTGAAGGGCACAGGCGAACTGCATAAGGTCCGCCCCGCTTGGACGATCAAATCCCTTCGGTCGTCCGAAACAAGCAAACATGGGGCCGTAGCTCAGTTGGGAGAGCGCTACAATGGCATTGTAGAGGTCGTCGGTTCGATTCCGTCCGGCTCCACCAATTCTGGCATTCGTCTTCTCAAGAGACAGCTTAACCCTCGCGAAAAGGCTAGGCGTGGGTTGCTCTACTGTCACTTCCTGCTAGGCCAAGCCTTTGCTCCTCCAGCCAATTATCTTTCGTCACACGGCACCAACAGGCATTAACGTTTTGGCTTAAAAGCGTTTTCGGGTATTAAAAAAGGGGTGGAAACAAGAGGTTGCGGCGAAGCGCGGCAATCTCTCGGTTCTGGGTTTGGTCATACAACCAAACCTGAGGGGAATGGAACGGATACCGTGGCGCCAACAAAAGTAGAAATGTTGAGCAACGTCACCGTGCTGATTGGTGACACCAAGGCGGCGCGCGCGTCCACGCTTGCGGATGGCTTGCGGGAATTCGGATTTGGGGAAACGATTATTGCCCTGAGTTACAAAGAGACCATTGCCAAGCTGGAGGCTGGCGGCGTCGATGTCGCTATTTTGGCAGACACCCTGGGTGGCAATGTCTTCAAGCTTATTCGGGGCGTCCGGCATATGCTGGTCGGTAAAAACCCGTTCATGACGTTGTTTTGCGCCCTGGCCCCTGAACATGTAGACGGCGCAAAATTGGCTTTGCGGGCAGGTGTGGACAGTATTCTCATTCAACCTGTGCCAGCAAAAGAAGTGACTGATCGTGTGCGCAAGGTCGGGCGTGGACATACCACCTACGTTGTGACCAGCGAATACATCGGCCCCGACCGGCGTGCTGCAGATCGCACCAGCGCCATTCGCCGCTTTAACGTGCCCCAAACTTTGCAAGCGAAGCTGCGTGGTCAGTCTTTGAACTACGAAGAATTTGCAAAAAAAATCGTCCCGCTCATGGAAGATATGCTGCAGACACGGCTTTATAGTCAAAGTGGCCGCCTTGCCGTCGTATGCAAAGAATTGTTAGCCGCCTATCAAAGCAGCCAGATCACGCCCCTGATCCGCGAACGGCTTATGGCGCTGGGAGATCTTCTGAAAGACGCATCGTCAACAGCAAAACAACTCAAGCAAAAAGATGTCGTAGACCTGTGCCTCTCGTTAAAGGCCAAAGTGGAAGACTTTGCAGAGCGCTACACACAACCAACGGAGCAAGACATTAACTTGCTGCGCAAACTGGCCGAAGCAGTGGCCATTGCCGCAAAGACCCGCGTAGCTGTCGATTTTGATGCCGCCAATAGCGATGCTGAAACAGCCTCGCCTGCGGATGAGTTAGATGAGCCCGCACTCGAAATTCAATTTATTCCTAAGGGCCAGTACTTGTTCCGCGAAGGTGAAGAAGCGAAGGCCGCTTATGTTGTCGCGGCTGGGTGTATCGGTATCTTTCGCTCGGTCGATGGAAAAACCTCACCCGTTGGGCGAATCCGCGAAGGTGAGTTTTTCGGCGAGATGGCCATATTAGATGGCTCTAACCGGCGCGCGAATGCGGTTGCTCTGGAAGACACCACACTCTCGCTGGTGTCCAAAGAATTGCTTGAACAGAAAATGGAGGGCAGCGATAAGCTGATCCGCAGCATCCTCCTGACATCTGTACATAATTTGCGGGATGCGCACGAAAAATACACCCAACGGGGGCGTAGTTTTCGGGACACGCTAGATAACGTAGCCATCACGAAACATATTGTTGGCCGCTTCATAGATCGCACTGGCGTTGGCGATGATACAGCGAGAGCCAAGGAACTTCTGGATAAATTTGATACTATTTTTGCTGAGATCAAAACCGCCAGCAAGACAGCCGGAGCTAAGGATAAGCGCCTCAACCAGGGCTTAAAAGAAGAAGACTTAAAGGAAGTTGCTGAATGAGTCAGAGAGGCTCAGGCAATCCCCAGCTATGATATTTATTTTGATTCAGAGACGCATTTTATCAGCTTTGAGCATAAAGCTGAGCGAAGGAAGAACCGTTGAATAGAAAGGAAAACTTAGGTCAGGACCGGCTCAATGTTCTTGTTGTTGAGGACAATGAGTATATGCTTGATATCATGGTCAAAGCCATGCGCCGCCTTGGGTTTGAGCAGATTCAAAAAGCCAAGAACGGCAAACAAGCCATCGAGATTCTCAAAATGACACACCCGAGTATCGGCGCTGCGCGTCCGATAGATTTTGTTGTGTCTGACCTGATCATGGCACCGATTAACGGCCTCATTCTTTTGCAGTGGCTGCGGTCATTCAAAGAATCGCCTAACCGTTTCATGCCGTTCATTATGGTGTCGGGTGCGGCAGATGCCCACCACGTACAGGCCGCTCGCGACCAAGGCATGCACGAATTTATGGCGAAGCCGTTTTCGGTGGAAGCGATGTACAAAACCATTCAGCGTATGTTGGATAAGCCGCGTCAGTTTGTGGTCACGCAGAATTACTATGGTCCTGATCGCCGCCGCCGCAAGCTGGACCCGCCCGGCGGCAGAGACCTGCGGGCTGAGGATGAAAGCCACGCAACGATTGTCTATTCAAAAGACAAAGTGGCAACGCCAGAAAAGCCTAGTGATGTTTGGTTGTTCAAGCTGCCCAATTATCTCAAAGAGAAAATGGGCTCGAACGCGATGCGGCAAGAATTCATCGTACCCGATGACATTCTGGCTCAAGCGGAGTCAGCGCTGAAGCGCGAGGCTGCTGGATTTATCCATTGGGCTAAGCAGTACCTGGATAATCTGTCCAAGGAAGTTGTTGCGGCCAAAACCCTCAGCACAGACCGCCACCAGCATTTCGACGAGATCAATATCATTGCCCACGAGTTGCGCGGGCAAGGCGGTACGTTTGGCTATCCTTTGATCACCTTATTTGCCAAGTCACTATATGAAGCGACAAAGACGCCCCGTAAGGAGGATGATGCGGCTTTGGATATTGCCAAAGTTCATATCGACACCATGCGCGCTGTGATCAGAGAAGACATTCAAGGTGATGGCGGCGAAATCGGGCAACAGTTATACAAGTCATTGAAACTGGCCATCGCCAAACACGAAAAACGAGCCGGCTAAGCCGTCGGCCTTTCACCCTATGCGTATTGTTTCGCTTATTGCCAGCGCAACCGAGATCATTTCGGCCCTCGGCGCACAAAACGACCTGGTGGGTCGCAGCCACGAATGTGATTGGCCCTTTAGGGTCGAAGGTTTACCCGCCCTCACCCGAGCGCGTTTTGACACCAAACAGAACAGTTTAGAGATCGACAGAGCCGTCAAAGACATCGTCAAAGAGGGATTATCCGTTTATGACGTAGACCGTGCTCTGCTCAAGGCCCTTGTACCGGATGTGATTGTCACCCAGGACCAATGCGAGGTGTGCGCGGCGAGCCTGGATGATGTTGAGGCCGCACTCTGTGAGTGGATCGAGCACGATATCAAAATCATTTCTCTGCACCCCAACACCTTGGAAGACGTTTTCGCAGATATTCACAAAGTGAGCCGGGCGGTCGGGCGCGAAGGCGCTGCCGCTGAATTGACGCAGCAGATGACGGAAAAACTAGAGTCGCTTGTCTCGTCTTCAACCGCGTCACAGTCAGCGCCATCGGTGTTCATATTGGAATGGATCGAGCCAGCAATGGCCGCAGGACACTGGATACCAGCCCTTGTCGAGGCGGCAGGCGGGCGCAACCTGATCACCAAAGAGGGCGAGCCCTCCCGCTATGTATCCTGGGAAGACATCTCAGACTGCGATCCAGACCTGATTGTGGTGGCTCCGTGTGGTTTTGATGTGAAACGCACCATCACAGAAATGGAAACACTCCGTTCTCATGAGATCTGGAACAGTCTGCGCGCTGTAAAGTCCGGAAAAGTCGCCGTGATGGATGGCAACCGCTATATCAATCGCCCGTCCCCTGCCGTGGTGGAAAGCGCCGCCATGTTGGCCGATATCATGTGGGAAGGCGTAACCAAAAGCGGTCCGTCCGCATGGCGCTGGCTGGAAACCTCTTAGGCGTCTGAAATAGTCTTTGCACGCGTGACGGTCGCCCAGGGCAAGACAGCGGCCTCATCGCCGTCAGAGACCTGCAAAGAGGTAATACCGTAGACCGCTGAAAGCCTCTCGGGTGTCAGAACATCCTTGGGCGCACCATCAGCGGCAACGCGGCCATGATGCATCAAAATCAACCGATCGCAGAAACGTGAGGCCAGAGTCAGGTCGTGCAAAACAACCACGACCAACCTGCCGCTTTCCGCCAAGGCTTTAAGACCACCAAGAACCTGCAAGCGATGCCCTGGATCTAAGCCCGACACGGGTTCGTCTGCCAGGATCACCTGCGGCTCACCAGCCAACACGCGGGCCAGAAGAACCCGCGCCAACTCGCCGCCCGACAAAGTGGTAATGGTGCGGTCTTTAATTTCTGTGCTGTCAGTGAGTGTAAGGGCTGCGTCTATTGCCGTCTGGTCGTCTTCTGACAAAGAGTCCCAAGGCCCGCGATGTGGAATCCGGCCCAACGAGACCAGACGCGCAACCGTAACTGGCCAATGCACCGCTCGGGTTTGCGAGAGATAGCCAATATGTCGCGCAAGGGCAGATTTCGGCCACGCGGTAAGATCGCGCCCATCAAGGGCTAAAGCCCCTTTAGAAGGTTTTAATAATCCCGCCATAGCTTTGATCAAGGTGGTTTTCCCCGCCCCGTTAGGGCCGATCAATCCAACCAACTGACCACCGCGCGCCGTAAAAGAAACATCATCAACGATCAACGCCTCATCATAGCGCAGACTGACGCCCGTAGCCGAAAATTTAGGGCGCGCGCTCATTGGCCACTCCGCCGCAGAACATAAAGCAAATGAAAGAAGAACGGCGTTCCGATCAGCGCGGTCAGCACGCCAATTTTCAGTTCCAACTGGGTGTCGATCAACCGCACGCCAATATCGGCGGCCAGCATCAGCGCGGCCCCACCGAGAAAGCTGGCGGGCAAGAGGCGGCTGGGCCGATACCCCACAAAAGGTCGCAAAACATGCGGCACCACAAGACCAACGAAACTGATCACCCCTGTTGTTGCAACTGCCGCGCCAACCGCAAACGCGCACCCCAAAATGGCCCGGATTTTTATAGCCGCAAGATTGAACCCTAAGGATGCCGCGGCATCTTCGCCCAAGGTCAAAGCATCAAGACAACGCCATGTAGAAAACAGCAACACCCAGCCAATACCCATGAGGGGCAACGCCAACACCAGGTGATCAAGACTGCGATCTGCGAAGGAGCCAAGAATCCAAAAAACAATTTCCAAGGCTGCATAGGGACTCGGTGCGAGATTCAAGGCCAGCGACGTCAACGCTGCGGTTAAGGCATTCAGCGCAACACCAGCTAAAATAAGCGTCAACGGCTCCTGATTTCGCCCCCCGAGAATAAGCAAAAGCGTTGTCGCAATCATCGTACCGGCCACACCGCCCAGCGGCGTTGCCAACGCCGTACCGCCCGCAACACCAAAATAGAAGACGATCACGGCACCGAGGGCCGCAGAGCTCGACGCCCCCAGTATGAACGGTTCAGCCAACGGATTACGCAACAACCCCTGAAGCACAGCCCCGGACAAACCCAACGTCGCACCGACTGTGAGCGCCAATACGGTGCGCGGCAATCGGACCTCAATGAGCAAAATGCGGAAGGTTTCCGGATCTTGACCGCGCACGGTCAGAAGATCAGCGACACCACCAATGCCGAGGCGTCCGACAAACAGAGAGGTGATCGTCAGCACCAACACCAATACAGCCAGCCCTGAAAGAAGCAGCATCGACGAAACCTCACGAGACCCGACTGAGGACGCAGAAGATCCGACCGTCATGGTGTGCGCCGCCTATCGACAGCATCCAGCACCAAACTCGCTGCGTCCGCAAGATACGGGCCACCGCAGTTGACCCAGGACTGAGGCACTGAAATCATCGGCTGATCGCCAAGAAATCTGACCAAAGCGGGATGGTTCAAGGTCTGATTGGCCAGAGAGGGCGCATCAGGTCGATAGAGCATACGCACCATATGGTCGGGCTTGGCCAGCAACACGGCTTCCATGGTCACCTGTCCGAAATCTCCAATGCCCAGTTGAGCGGCGACGTTCACCAAACCAATGCGGCTCAAGAGTTGATCAATCAGGCTCGGTCGCCCAACCGTAAAGCCGTTGGCATCCAGAATCAGCACGGACCCAAACGAGCGCCCCGCCACACGCTGTTCAAGTTGCGTAAAACGCCGCTCAAGACTGTTTACTAAAGCGCGCGCTTGCGCATCACGGCCCAACACCGCGCCTAACTCCAAATATGCCTCACGCACGCCAGAAAAATTGGGCGGAATATCAATCTCAATGATGGTGTAGCCAATCCGCCGCAGCAGCACCTTGGCTGCGGTCGTGGTGTACCGGCCGGCAACAACCACATCGGGCTCCAGCGTAATAATTTCTTCGGCTTGCCCATGATTGAGAACAAGACCGTCGGTCAAATGCGCGACCGGCGACTCATGCGGGTCAGCGGTGAGAAAACTGACAGACGCAACAGTGCCGGGTTCTGCCAGCAACAACACCATCTGATCGGTACAGAGGTTTGTCGAAACAATACGGCGCGGCACCTCTGCAGCCGTTACGGTCTGCGCTGAAACGCATAAGGTAACGGCCAGAAGCTGAAGGAGGCGCACCTGTGTCATCCGGGCTATCTCTGCCCCAGGCGCATACGCACGCCCGCGTAGACCCCGATGCCGGGAGATTGAAAACCAAAGACATCCTGGTGGTCCTCGTCAAACACATTCTCGATACGACCGATCAGTTGAACGGACTCATTGAGATCGAATGACGTGGCGAGCGTGGCCAACACATAATCGTCCAGAGTTACAACCGTCTCGGGGGTTGCGAAAATAAATTCGCTGTCCTGCATTTCGCCGTTGTAGTTCAGTCCGAGGTCGACAACGGCGCGGTCATCATAAAAACGATAGGTCACATTGGTGCTACCGCTGTGCTTTGGACGCCGCAATTCCCGCACGCCCGCATCGTCTTTCGCGTCGGTATAGGTATACGCGACCGCCAAAGATAACGCCGCCATGGGATCAAGCCGCAGCGAGACTTCAAGTCCTTCCCGGGTGCTGGTCCCGGCCCGGTTATCCACCGTGAACGGGAAAACACCGAAGTCCGTAAAGATTTCGTCTTTCAGATTGGACTCGAAGTACGTCAAAGAGAGCAACCCAAGATCATTGGCAAAGGTATAATCGAGTCCAACGTCCCAGCCCTCTGAGGACTCAGGTTGCAGATCGGGATTGCCAATAAAGAAATTTGGATCAAATCCAAACAACTCAAAGAAGCTCGGCTGAGCCACGCCTGTGCCATAGCTGCTTCGCAGTTTAATACCACTTTCGGGCACCGCCCAGGCCGCCGTTAAACGATAGGTGGTCTCATCCTTAAAACGATCGTTGTCATCATGGCGCAGAGCGCCACTGAGGAAAATTTGTTCAGCCATGGCCAAGCGATATTCAAGGGCGGCTGAAATCTGCTCGCCGGTCTGGCTTTGGTTTTCCGGCCCGCCGCCAGCGCCCCGGTTTTCATAAGAGAGAGCTTCGTATTCCACCAGGGCACTCACAGCATGCTCAGCCGATTCACTGGTTTGGAAGGTAAAATCGGACTGATACTCCACATCCCACTTCTGGCCCTCTGAGCCAAAGCTGAACAGGCCACCCGAAAAAGACTCGTTTTGTGTGTCTGTGATGCCGGCGCTGAGGCGGTGAGTCCAACGACCATCCAGCAACGATGCGTCCGCTGCAGCCCGGCCATACCACCGATCAGACTTGCGCGCGCCGTCAGAGTCGATGACCAAACCCTGGGTGGGTGAGCCAAACGTAAAGTCCTGCTCGTCCTCTGCGGCTGAGGCACTGACATGCCGCCCGGATAAAGACAGCGTCAAAATTTTTGAGGTGTTGAAAGCGGCGAACATAGACGCGGTGAGATTATCATAACCGTCTTTCTCCGCACCCGTGGGCGAGGCTGAAATGCCGCCGATGTCCGAGTACCCGATGCTGCCCCTCACCACGCCCCAAGCGCCGGATGTGCCGGCATCAACGCTGCCCCGGGCCGTGGCAAAAGAGCCGCCTTCGGCAAAGCCATGCGCCCACGCCCCCTCAGAGGCACCATCAGGTGTTTCAGGGGGGCCAGTTGTGACGTTGATCACGCCGCCAATGGCTTCAGACCCCCATAAGGCGCTTTGTGGGCCGCGCAGCACCTCTATGCGGGAAACACCGCTGGACATCAGATGGGCGAACTCAAACTCGCCCGCATTAAACGGATCACCGGCTTCGATGCCATCAATCACAACCAGCGTATGACTGGACTCAGCGCCGCGCAGACGCACCTGAGTAAACGCCCCCGCCGGGCCGCTGCGATTGACCGCCAGGCCAGGCAGATCACGCAGCAGATCGCCGAGAAACGCCTGCTGGCGGGTTTTGATATCTGCGCCGGTCAACACATCAAGCGCACTGCCAACCGAAAGACGGGCCTGCGGCACACGGCTGGCAGTAACAACGATTTCATCGTCAATGCGGGGTTTGTCAGCAGCACCGGCCAGTGCCGGTAAGAAAATGACGCCTGCATAAGCCAGGCTGCGGCAAGAAATTTTGGTCACATTTGGTCTCCGTTCCGGTTCAACGCATGAGGCGCCGCCGAAATCGGAAATCGACCTGTAGGTTGTGACACCAAGACCGGTAACCAGCGCGACGACACCAACTCGTGCGCGTCACCGCTACGGTTTACCGCCCCTGTGGAACACCCCGTCCAAGGGTAGATGACGCTGTGAGGGCAGGTCTCCTGACTTGCGGGTCATGGCCGTTCCACCAACCTTCCCAAGGCCAAAACCTCAGTGGCATTTCTGGTGGAGGGCTCGCCGCTTACAGTTGCGGGGGCAGTCTCGGTATCACACCGAATTCCCTCTTGGCGTGCCTCTGCCGAAGCACAAACACGCACACCTTCACTACAGCCCTACCTACTGCGAGGATATTGCGCCGTCAAGCTGGCCGTTTTAGGGACAACACAGATAGACTGAATTCATGACACCGATTCCATCCGCTGAAGATGTTCACAAAGCTGCTGATCGCATAGCTGATCTGGTGACGAAAACACCACTGTTGCGGTGTTTAAAGCTGGATGAACAGACCGGTGGACAGATCTTTCTGAAAGCCGAATGCCTGCAAAACACCGGTTCGTTTAAAATTCGTGGCGCGATGAACCACCTTGCGAAGATGAGCCCTGAAGACCGCGCCAAAGGCGTGGTTGCCTGGTCGAGCGGCAATCACGCTCAGGGCGTTGCCGCTGCCGCAAAGCACTTCGACTCATCCGCAAAAATTGTGATGCCCGTCGATGCTCCGCGCGCAAAGATTGAAGCCACAGCGGCCCTTGGCGCGGAAATTCTTTTTTATGACCGGGCACGTGAAAATCGAGAAGAAATCGGCAGACGCATCGCTGCTGAAGAGAGTCGCATTATCATCCCGCCCTATGATCATGCGGATACCATCTGCGGCCAAGGCACGGTCGGTTTGGAAGCCATCGCACAGGCTGAAGCTTTAAAGGTAATGCTTGATGACGTGTTGGTGCCGGTCTCCGGCGGAGGACTGGCTGCGGGTATCGGCCTCGTCATGAAAGACCACTTTCCAGACATTCAACTTTACGCCGTCGAGCCAGCCGGGTTTGATGATCACTGCCGATCTCTCACCTCTGGTCACCCTCAGACCAACATAACAGCAACGGGGTCGCTCTGCGATGCCTTGCTCGCGCCAACTCCAGGCGCGCTGACATGGCAGCTTAATCGTACTCAGATGACAGGCGGGTACACTGTGCCCGATGACGATGTGCTGACGGCAATGGCCTTTGCCCACTGGCATCTTGGCCTGCGGTTGGAGCCGGGCGGCGCGATCGCATTGGCAGCTGTCTTGTCGGGCCGACACAGCGCTCAGGGTCGCAACGTCTGCGTTATTTTATCTGGCGGCAATGTTGACGAAGACACCTTCAACCGGGCGTTGGATCACCAGTTGGATGTCATATAACGATTGTCACCACGCCGGGGATATCGTGCTAAGTGTTGTCCAGACAAAGGTGAGTTTCCGCACGGAGTGACTGATGAGAGCGTTACAACAGTTCGACCACGGCGATCCGGCAACAGTCGTAAAAATTATCGATCTGCCCGAGCCTTCACCAGCCGCAGATGAACTTGTCATTGAGATGGAAGCCTCTGCGGTTCACCTGGCCGATATTAAGCGCTTTCGTGGCGACGAAGGATTCAAGGTTAACGACCTGCCCAGCCAACCCGGCTATGAGGGCGTCGGTCGTGTCACCAAAGTTGGCGCGGACGTTACCTCCTACAAAGTTGGTGATCGGGTGTTCCCCTGGTGGGGCGCTGGAGCCTTTGCGGAAAAAGTTTGCGTTAAGGCGGAAACCACACTGCATGCACCTGGCGGCGAGGCCGATCAACTGGCGCTGATGATGGTCAACGGCATGACATCAGTTTGTTTGCTGGAAGATTTTGCCGACCTGAAGGAAGGCGACTGGATTTTGCAGAACGGTGCCAATTCAAGCTGCGGACGGTATCTAATCGTACTCGCCAAAGAGCGTGGCATTAAAACCTGCAACATCGTGCGGCGTGAAAGTCTATTCGATGAACTCTATGAGATTGGGGCTGATGTTTGCGTCACAGACGAAGACGATGCCGACGCGTTGGCCGCAAAAGTGAAAGCCGCAGTTGGCGGTGCTGACTTGAACATTGGGTTTGATCTGGTGGCGAGCGATGCCACAACGCGGATCGCCCGCTGCCTGAACTACGGCGGCAAGGTTGTGAATTATGGCTTCATCTCCGGTGAGCCCTGCAAACTGTCGTTCAACGACATGTTCTTCAACAACATCACCTTGACCGGCATGAGCACCGGCCGCGGATTGGCCAAGCGCGATATGGCCGAAATTCGCCGCATTTATGAAATGCTGGCCGGAAAAATTGGCACGGGAGAGCTAAAGGCCGCGATTGCAGGCACCTACACCCTCGATCAGTTTGCCGACGCGTTTGCCCATGCCCAGCGCAGTGGCGATGATCGCAAAGGCAAGGTGATCCTGCATCCCAACGGCTAAGTCTTTCGCTATAGTGGAGGCATGAAAGCGCTTCAGCAAATTGGTTATGGCGATCCGAAAGACGCGTTCCGGTTGGTTGACCTGCCGGACCCGGAGCCCGGACCGTCAGACATCGTGCTGGAAATGCTCGCCGTGCCGGTGCATGGGCTGGAAGTGCGCGATGCAATCGACCCCAGCCGCGTGCCTAAAACCAGCCTGCCAAAAACGCCGGGCCTGGAAGGCTGTGGGCGGGTTGTTGCGGTGGGGTCTGATGTGACCGAGTTTGCTGTTGGTGACCTCGCCTTGCCGCCGCCGCGCTGCGGCACTTATCGTCAGTATATCTTGGCTCCCGCCGCTGACTGTTATCCGGCCCCGCCCGAAGCCGACCCGCAGCAACTGGCTTTCGTGCTGATCAACGGCATGACCTCGGCGCTGTTGTTTCAAGCGCATAACACACTGTCGCCTGGCGAGTGGATGATTCACAACGCCGCCAACTCAAGCTGCGGACGCTGGCTGATTGCTCTGGCAAAAGACGCCGGCTTGAAAAGCGTCAATTTAATCCGCCGCGAGGCGGTTGCAGCAAGCTTGTACGAGATTGGTGCAGACGTGTGCCTTGTGGATACGGGCGGCGATCATCCGGATATTCTGGCGACGCGCGTCAAGGCCGCAACAAAAGGCGCGGACATGCGCTTGGGGTTCGACACAATTGCTGGGGAGGCATCGGGCCGCATGGCGCATTGTCTCAGCGTCGAGGCCAAACTGATCGTTTACGGCGATCTCTCTGGCCAACCGTGCAGCTTTATTTTCCGCGACCTGTCCCGCAAAGGGATTCACGTTTCCGGCTATCGAAAATCAACCTTCGAAAAGAAACTCACCCCGCAAAATAAACGCGGCATCTATGCCCACCTCAATGACTTGATTGCGACGGATAAGCTGAAAATCCCTATAGCCGGGGCGTATGCTTTTGAAGACTATGCTGAAGCCTTTGCCCACGCCGCAAAAGCTGGTGCAGAGCGGGAGGGAAAGGTCATACTGCTGCCCAACACTTAAACCAACACCGTCAACGACAGGAGCCCCCATGAAAGCCTTACAACAAACTGCTTACGGCGCGCCGCGTGATGTGGTGTCGCTGGTTGAGGTTGAGGAGCCTGTTCCTCAATCAGACGAAATTGTGGTCGAAGTAGAGGCCGCTGCGATGCACCTGGCCGACCTCAAGTTTATTAACGGGGACCCCGGTTTTCGCTGGTTTGAGATGCCGCGTTGGCCCGGACATGAAGGTCTCGGGAAGATTGTCGCCATGGGAAATCAGGTCGAGGGATTTCAGACGGGAGACCGCGTTTTCCTGCCAACCGGCTCTGGCACGTTCCGGCAGAGGGTTCCGGCCAAAGCCGCAGATTGCACCCCAGCCCCAGACGGAGATGCCTTGCAGCTTGCTCTGACGTCTCTCAACGCCATGACCGCGTTCATTTTGGTGGATGATATCGCACAACCGAAACACGGCGATTGGATTATCCAAAATGGCGCCAACTCATCCTGCGGGCGTTTCGTGATTACCTTGGCCAAAGACCGCGGCGCAAAAACCGTCAACATCGTGCGCCGACCGGAGTTGATTGCTGAACTGAAAGACGCCGGTGCGGATGTCGTGATGGTCGATACGGGCGACCCGGATGCCACGGCGGCACTGGTCAAAAAGGCCACTGGAAACGCAAATATCCGGTTCGGATTTGATTGTGTTGCGGCAACAGGAACCGTGACCATCGCACGCTGCCTGGGCGATGAAGGCACCGTCATCAATTACGGCTTCATGAGCGGGCAAAACGCCGAGATGGCCTTTCAGGATTTGTTCGGCAAAAAAGTCAGCCTTGAAGGCATGAGCATGCGCACAAGCCGCGATGCCTGGGAACGAAAACAGGTTCTGGAGCGTTTAGCTGCCATGACGGCAGAAGGCACGCTCAAAGCCAAAATTGCGGCAACGTTTACCTTAGATGAAGCCCAAGAGGCCTTTGCGCTTCAGGCTAAAACAGGCACTGATCGCCAAGGCAAAATTGTGATTCTGCCGAACGGTTAAGCGCGTATATTTAAAACCGAGCGGCCTCGCCATCATCCGCCGTGCAGTTGGCTTCAACACCAGACGTACTGATGGCGATGCGTTTGGCATCAGGTTCAGCAAAGGCCCGCGTCAGCGGAAAAATCTCGTTCTTCTCCGTCAGCGTCATAATGAACGTGTTGCGGCTCGTGCCCGCAGGCGGCACGATATTCAAGAGCTCAACATGCAACACCTTAGGCGGGTTATGCGTTGTCGAGAGTTCAAATTCACCGCCCTGGTCATGAGTTCTAAAACCAACGTAGCGTTCAAACCCTTGTTCCTTATTCGGGTTGCGCGCCAGCATCATGCAGGTGAAGGGCCGCGCTTTGCGGGCCACTTCCGGCACACCAAGATCATTGGCCATCAACGGCGTGCCGTCAGCGCTGAGGATTTCGGTCTGCGTGGTCATTGAGGTGTCTGTCAGAGTGATGGTGTCGCGCAGACGCACCTGCTGATCAAACCCCTGCGGCGTATAGAGGCAATCATCTGGCGCTTGCGTGCCGAGGAACATATCGCCCAACGCCTGCCAGCGAATGGCGCAGCCATCGGGCAGTTTTTCCATATCACGGGGCGTTATCCCTGAGAGCTTCTCGGAATCTTCATGGGCCCCGGCAACTCTGGCCGCATCGGCCTCATTGAAGGCATAGATGTCGGTTTTGACCGCTCCGGCTTCAGAATCGACGCTGTGCACATACAGCCGTTGGCGGAACAACTGATCGGGCGGAGAGCCCTGATACTGCTCGACATAGGTGACATAATCACCGAATGCAGGCAGATCGACGCGCTTGAAAATCTTATGCTGGCGGGCAACCCAGCCCTCTTCCGGCAAATTAAACCGCTCTTGGAAATTAACCTGATTGGCGGTGTCGAACTGGCCTTGCCACAGGGCGCTGAGATTCTCCGCATCGCGGACAAGGACCGCATTGAGATCAGGGCGGGTTTGAGCCTGAGCATTAAACGCCAAAGCAAAGGACAAGAGGGCGCAGGACAACACGGTAGTCATAACGATGCGGTTCATAAGGCTCTCCAACTCAGAATATCCATAACTGGAGTGTGCCCTAAATGCGCGCATTTACGAAATCACCTTGGTTTGAGGTTTTTTGTGGTGGGCTTGTCCGAGGGACAAGGTTTTGTTTTTTGGGGGCTCGACCTTGGGTCGAGAGTCTTTTTTGGGGGGCTCGACCTTGGGTCGAGCCCATGCACGACTGGTTCCCCCCAAACGAGCCCATGGACGTATGATTGGAGGAACGAGCCCATGGAACTACATTTCGGTACCCCCCTGGAACGAGCCCATGCACAGTTTTATTTCACAAACACACGCGGTCTTCCCGCCTCACCACCTTGGATTTCGGGACACAAAACATTACATAAGGGATTAAGTTAGAACGTTTGAGCATGGTCAAATACCGGACGGCACCATGCGTTCATGATAAACTTTGCATCACCCTTTACCCCCCACGATCTGTGAGTTTTTAGTGTTATGCGTGTTTCTATGTTGCTCCGGACCGTTGGTCTGCTTTTTCTGACACTGTTTTTTCTGGCACTGGTTTTTCTGTCACCGGCGCTGTCCGTCGGGACAGGTCAGGCGCAGGCTCAAACCCCCGACAACACTATTGGCACCATCCGGGGCGACATTCGTGATGCCGTGTCAGGCCGCAGTATCGCTGGGGCGCAAGTGAAACTCATTGATGGACCCGCGATCGACCAACGCGCGGTCACCGGCAGCGATGGCAGCTATGCCTTGAACGCCGTGCCGGAAGGTTTGTTCACCCTGCAAGTCACCCAGCCTGGATATGTGGATGCGGTGGAGATTGACGTGCGTGTGGTGCGCGACCGCGTGACCCGCGCGGATTTTCAGTTGGCGCGGCAGGCCCTGGCCATCGATGAGATATTGGTCACCGCCAAAGCGGTCGGTATCACGCAATTTGGCTCTGTCACGGCAACGCGCTTGGGCCGTGAAGAAATCCGGCGCGGTGCCGGCACGGCCGGTGATGTGTTTCGCGGCCTGGATGTTTTGCCCGGCGTGTCCAACACGGGCGAGTTTTCCAACTTCACCGTGCGCGGACGCGGCCCCCGCGACAACCTGATTCTGATTGACGGTATCCCCTTTGACAAAGTGGTGCACTTCGACCGCAGCCTTGGTGATGAAGAAGACATTGGCGGCGGCGGACGCTTCTCGATCTTTGCGCCCAACATTATCGGCGGCGCAGAGTTTCAAGCGGGGGGATGGAACGCCGCCTACAGCGGTCGCAGTGGCTCGCTGCTCAAGCTCGACATTGCGGAAGGCAACCCGGACGATCCATCGGTCAGCGCGCGGCTTGATATCGCCGGCGGCGAGATCACCTACGATGGCCCCAGTTATGTGGCGGGCAACACCAGCGTGTTGCTGTCCGCACGCTACTTTGACTTCGGCAACCTGTTCAAAGTGATTGGTCAGAAAGACATTGGCGATCCGGAGTCTGGGGACTTTTTGTTCAAGTCTGTCACCGACCTCAACGACCGCCACAGCGTATCCCTACTCGCCTTGTATTCCCCGGAGGACTACACCCGCGATGTGGACAACGTGCTGGAGTCCGACGACTTCGAAGACACCTCTCTGCTGACCACCGAACAAGACAGCCTGCTGCTGGGCGCAACCTGGACCTGGTTGGTGGGCAATGAAGGCAAACTGACCAATGCGCTGTTCGTGCGCGACAGCGATAAAACCAGTCGCCTGGGTGAAGCGTTCCCCGATCTGACTGGCGTTGAACAAACCGCCGACCAAGTGGCCGTGCGCGAGAACATCCTGAACCTGACGGAGACCGAACAGGAAATCGGCTGGCGCGGCGATTACACCACCCCCACAGCGTGGGGCGTATTGTCGGCCGGGGCGCGCTATTCCTACGTTGAATTGGATTTCGACACACGCCTGGACGGCGATTGGATTCGTTATGTGTATGACCAGAATGATTTCCGGTCTGACCCGAGCCAAAAATTTATTGTGCTGACGCCAGGGCGCATTGATTCCGCCTTTACGGCCAAAGAGTCGCGGATCGCGGGCTACATCGATCACGCGTTTTACCTGGGGGACTTCACCCTACGCCCAGGCGTGCGCTTCGACCGGGATGGGTTTTCAGAGGAGTCCCTGTGGTCACCCCGTCTGTCCGCCGATTGGCAACTGGGGGCCGCGACACGTCTGTCTGCCACCGCTGGGATTTACTATCAGACCCCCCGCGTGCTGGAACTGGCCGCCGACCCGGCCAACAACCGCCTGGAAAACGAGCGCACCAACCAAGTCAGCCTGGGGCTGGAGCATTACCTGACGCCTGATCTTAAGGTGGCCGGGGAAGTGTATTATCAGGATCTGGAAAATCTGGTGGTGCCTGGCGACAAAACCTCGGGCCTGGCGTTTAACAGCGGCACCGGCGACGGCGCGGGCCTTGATTTGAGTGTGCAAAAGCGCATGTCGGATGAATGGTCGGCGTCTTTGGCGTACTCGTACGCGCGCGCCAAACGGGATGATAATCTGGGCGAAGGCGAATATGACGCCGACTTCCATCGCCCGCATGTGTTGACTCTTGCCGCCGCGTGGCAACCCAATGACCGCTGGGCCGTGGCCGCGAAATGGAAATACGCCTCGGGCCGCCCCACAGATGCCTTCATCATCAACGCGGATATTTTTAACGACCCGAACAACGTGCGATTCTCAAAAGAGATCACCACCACCAACACAGAACGGCTGCGTGATTTTCATGCCCTGAACATTCGCATCGATTACCGGCGGCAGATTGGCGGTGTCAGCGTCATCACCTTCCTGGATGTGATCAACGCCTATGGCCGCACCAACATCGACTCCCTGGAGTTTGATGAACGCCGGGGCGTGAATGTGTTTGGCGACCTGAGTGTGTTTCCGCAGATCGGCCTGAAACTGGAGTTTTAGGGAAGGGCTTTCAAACGTGACAGCCAAACACCTGCGCCCGGGCGGTGTTTATGGGTCACCCTGTCAAGCAGGATGATGACAGAGAGTAGTGTCACCTACTCACACTGTCATTACCCGGCGTGAGACCGGGTAATCTATAATCTCAGAAGGCAGCGTTATGAACGGAGCCTGGCAACCTTAAGAGTAGAGCCCTCACGCCCCGCCCGTGTTTATGGGTCACCCTGACATGCAGGGTGACGACACGGCGTGGCGGTTTAAGGGTTCGGCTTCTGGAAAAACATCAGGTGCTGTTGCGGCAGAATATCTTTGGTTTGCACCCACTTTAAACCGAGTGCTTCCATTTCTTTGCGCGCTTGGGCTTCTGACATTTTATGCAGGCGCTTAATGGGCACACTGGGGTCTTCCAGGCGGTATTCCACCAGGGCAATCTGACCGCCCGGCTTGAGCGCCTTGACCATGGCCTCGCCCATTTCGCGGGGATAGGCAAACTCGTGATAGGCATCGACCATAAAGATCAGATCCACCGCGCCATCAGGCAAATTGGGATTGTCTTCGGTGCCCAAAACCGTCTCGATGTTTTGCCAGCTGCTATCTCTGAGGCCCGCGGCTTTGCGTTGCGCGATGATCGCCAGCATCTCGGGCTGAATATCCACCGCCAGCACTTTGCCCTGGGGCACCCGCGCACTGACCGGGAACGAAAAGTAGCCCGTGCCCGCGCCGATGTCGGCGACCACGAAATCAGGTTCCAGGTCGAGATTATCAATCAGCAGGTCGGTGCGTTCTTCGCGCTCGCGCTCGGGACGCTCCAACCAGCCCGCCCCCAGATGCCCCATGACGTGGGAGATCTCCCGGCCCATGTAGACCTTGCCGATGCCATCGCGGCTGGCGCGCTGGGTTTCATACCAGGGCGTAGCAGACTCTGTTGCCGTGGCCTGAGCGTGAGTGGGACTGGGCGAGTCACAGGCGGCGAGGGCGACCATAAGAACAAGGGGCAGAAAGCGCATGGCGCGGACTCCTAAATTTTTCAGCTTAATCTTTGTACGCAGGGGACGCGTATTGGTTCAAAAAAGGCGTGCGAAAAAGAGTGAGCTATCGGGCACTCTTTGCCGTAAGAAGAGCTATGAACATACATCCTCACCTTACTGTTTTCTATAACGGGGCCTGCCCGGTCTGCCGGGTTGAAATCAGCCATTATATGAAACTGACAGAACACCACCGCATCACCAACCTGGCCTTTACGGATTTGGCGCTACACCCCGACGCTTTATCCCGGTATAGCCTGCGTGCCGATCAAGCCAAACGGCGGCTGTATGCGGAGACCGCAGGGGAGGCTTTGTTGTCGGGCATCGACTCCTTCATCGCCATTTGGGAACGCCTGCCCTGGTACCGGGGGCTGGCCAAGGTGGTGCGTCTGCCCGGCCTGCGCGAGGTCGCGGCCCTGGTGTATGACTATATCGCCGTGCCTGTGCTGGCGGGAATCAACCGGCGGCGGGAAGCGAGAGCAATCGCAAGTTAGTCGTCAGGCTCGGGCTTGTTCCGCGCATCCAGGGCAACAAAACTGTGCGCGTGCTTTACCCTGCACCCTCGGAACACGTCCGAGGGTGACAGAAAGTTTTATCGTATACAGTTTACTCGTCGTCAGGCTGCGGGATCATCTCGTAAATTTCGACCATCTGTCCTGTGGGCGCGCGCAGGTAAATCTGCATGGAGCGGCCCGTGGCTGACGGGGTGTAGGGTTTGATGATCTCCACATTGTTGGCTACCGCACGATTGTAGACATCTTCCAAATTTTTCGCGGTGTGCACCAAAATGACGCCACCGTAGGCCGCACCTTCATCGGGCAAGTCGAGCGACGGAAAGTTTGGCGCGTCTTCAACCATCAGAAGCGCAACGGTGGAGCCTTCCTTGGAGGTAAACGCGGTGAAGTAGCGCGTTGCGTTTTCATCCCAACCGATGGGACTGGAATCTCCAGTCGTCGGTCTTGGATCACCCATGTAGGAAAACCCCATGACATCGCGCCAGAAGGTGATGGAGGGCTCAAGGTCCGCCAACCGCCCCATGATGGTGGTGCGCGCAAAACTGGCATAGCCGGGTTCAGCCTCTTGCGCGGCAGCATGAGATGCTAAAAAACTGGGCGCGAGCAGAACAGCGAGAGCAAAAATCAGGCGACGCATGGATCAATCTCCTTTTTATGAAGCCCTCACCATAGTCGGCTAAAGGTTGAACGGCTATAAGGAGTGTATGCCTGATGATGTGAAATACCTGCCGACCGCAACCCATTGGGGCGCCTATACGGCCACCGTGGACGGCGGCAAAGTGACCGCCCTGACCCCGGTGGCCAGCGACCCGGACCCCTCGCCCATTGGACCGGGGATGCCTGAAGCCCAACACGACGCGGTGCGAATCGCCCAGCCGATGGTGCGCAAAGGCTGGCTGAAGCGCTTGAAAAACGGCGGGCCTCAGAAAAACGTCACCGGACGCGGAGCTGAGCCCTTTGTCGCTCTGCCCTGGGATGAGGCGCTGGACATTGTCGCAAACGAACTGACTCGGGTGAAAGAGAGCTTCGGCAATGAAGCGATTTATGCGGGCTCGTACGGCTGGGCGTCGGCGGGACGATTCCACCATGCCCAAAGTCAGATGCGACGGTTTTTGAATCTGTTTGGCGGCAACACCTATTCGGTGGGCACCTATTCCTCGGGTGCGGCGGAGGTGATTGTGCCGCATATTGCGGGCGACTGGATGGCCGTGTGCTACAATGCCAACACCACCTGGGGCACCATCGCCGATCATACAGAACTGGTGGTCGCCTTTGGCGGACTGGCGCTGAAGAATTCACAAGTACATGGTGGCGGCACCGGTCGGCATATTGCCAAAGAGGCGTTGCAGCGTTGCAAAGAAGCCGGTGTTGAAGTGGTCAACGTCAGCCCGATCCGCAGCGATGTGGTGGATTTTTTAGACGCGACCTGGCTGAGCCCGCATCCGGGTTCTGACGTGGCCGTGATGCTGGGCCTGGCCCACACGTTGATTGCGGAAAACCTGCACGATCAAAAGTTCCTCGACAGCTATTGCGTGGGCGGCGAAAAAGCCATCGCTTACATTCTGGGGCAGGCAGACGGCGTTGCCAAAACGGCAGAATGGGCCGCAGCGATTTCAGGCCTCGGCGCCGAGACGATCAAAGACCTGGCGCGCCTGATGCATCAGAAGCGAACGCTGGTCACGGTCAGTTGGTCGCTCCAACGCGCTGATCATGGCGAACAAACCTATTGGATGGCAATCACGCTGGCGGCCCTGTTGGGACAAGTCGGCTTGCCCGGAGGCGGTTTCGGCTTTGCCTATGCGGGCGCGGCGGGCATCGGCGGACCGGGGACTCCGGTGGCTCCCACGCATTTGCCAAAGGGGGAAAACCCCATCGGCACCTATATTCCGGTGTCACGAATTTCCGACCTGCTGTTGAACCCGGCTGGCACCGTGCGCTTTAACGGCCAGACGCTGACCTACCCGGACATCCGGCTGGTGTATTGGTGTGGCGGCAATCCGTTCCATCATCACCAAAATCTTAATCGGATGGTGCACGCCTGGCAGCAGCCCGAGACCATTATTGTCAACGAAGCCTGGTGGAACCCCCTGGCGCGGCATGCGGACATCGTGTTGCCAGTGACGACCACCCTGGAGCGCAACGATGTGACGGCGTCGGGCTTGTCGCTGCAGATTATGGCCATGCACAAAGCGGCTGAACCGTTTGGGCACGCGCGCTCGGATCACGATATTTTCAAAGGTCTGGCCGAACGGTTGGGCGTTGCCGAAGCCTTTACGGAAAACCGCACTGAGATGGAGTGGGTGAAGTGGCTGTATGAAACCACCTGCCAGCGGGCAGCAGACCAGGGCCTCAACACACCGGACTTCGAGACGTTTTGGAATGGTAAAACCAATGCAGCGGCACCCGGCATGTTGGAATGGCCGTCGCGGGACGAGCGCACACTGTTTGAAGATTTCCGGGCAGACCCAGAAACGCACAAACTCAACACACCCTCGGGCAAGTTGGAATTATTTTCTGAGACCATCGCCGGCTGGAATGAACCGGATCAGCCGGGCCACGCGGTGTGGCATGAACCCAGCGAATGGCTGGGCGGCGCGACAGCCAAAACCTATCCACTGCATCTGATATCCAACCAACCGGCGACCCGCCTGCACAGCCAATACGACAACGGTGGATACTCCCAAGCCTCCAAAGTGCAGGGCCGTGAGCCGGTCTGGATCAACCCTGACGATGCGGCAGCGTGGGGTATTGAGGACGGCGATATCGTGCGCCTGTTTAACGACCGGGGGGCATGTCTGGCGGGCGCGGTGATTACGCCGGATGTGCGCGCGGGCGTCGTGCAGCTGGCAACGGGCGCCTGGTATGACCCCGACACCCCGGGCAAAATTGGCGCCACCTGCGTGCACGGCAACCCCAATGTGCTGACCCACGACCACGGCACGTCAACCATCGCTCAAGGCACCAGCGCGCAAACCTGTTTGGTGCAGATCGAAAAGTTTGAAGGCGATGCCCCGCCGGTGAAGGCATTTCAGCCGCCGGAAACTGTGCTGAGTTTTTAGGCCGCCGCCGCCAGCACAGCCATACGCCGTTTGTTCAACATGATCATAAACAGCGCCCACAGGATTGAGGCGAGCAACGACAGGCTGAGGCCGATGGCCTCGCCCCACCAGACCACGCCGTAGTGCAAAATCATCAACGACAAGACCATACCTGAGACAACGCGCATGGCGCTGTGCATGGTCGCGGCAGCAGCAGCGCCACCCAACCTCAGATGCAGGATGACTGTCAGACTGAGGAAGACAATGGGGAACACCGCCGCTAAGCCGGTCACCACCGGGCCGATGAGGTTTGAGCCGGTCACCACCATCGCCACAAACAAGCCGATGAGCAAGGCGCGCAACGGCACATCATACCAAGTGCCCGGGGCACGCTTTGGATTGTCGGGCGCTTTGCCCATGTTGCGGGTGATCCAGAAACACGCGGGGTACATCACCAGGTTCAGCGCCAGGGCTGTCCACGGCGTCCACCCCACCTGACTGATGGGCAAGGCGAACAGCACCCAGACCAGCACGCCACTGCCGACCGTGGTCACCACATTGGTGCGCGGCGCCAACCAGACCATGACAGCGACAAAGGGCGCGATGGCCGCCATGCTGGACATACTGGCGACCGCGCTGGCAGCAACGAAGGCATCGCTTTCTTTCATGGCCAGCATCACATAAGCGGGGCCAGCCGAGGTGGGAAACGCGCCAATCAACGAGCCATAAAACGGCCCGGCGCGCTCGGCCGCAAGCGTGGCCGTGACCACAACCGCTGCGGTGACCGCCATGCGAATCAACAAGGGAATCCAGACATCTTCCATGGTGGCTAGATTTGTATGGACAATTAAGGGACGAGTCCAGCCCCGTCGACAGATTGGACCAGATAAGGCCTAAAGTGCTTTTTCGTAGACGCGGTAGGTTTTATAGACCCGTCCGCCAATGGTTTCGATGGAATGGCGGGTGGGGGTGTTGTCTTCCAAGATCCAGCTCATTTCGCAGACCGGGAGATTGAGCTTGAGCGATTCGGTGCGAATAGCACCAATGACCATCAACGCCAGAACCGAACCCAAAGACTTTTGTTTAAAGCGCGGCGCGACGCCCATCAGCGGCACCCGTGTGCCGGACGACCAGCTGCGCCGGGTGAGAATGCGCCGGGCCAGTTTCATCCAGCCGGTTGGCCACAGGTTGCCCCCGAGGTCGGCGATCATTTCGTTCAGGTCGGGCAGCGCGACCGCCATGGCCGCCGGTTGACCTTCGTAAAAGGCAAACCACACCAATTCGGGAATCAAGATGGGCTTGAGTTCTTTCGCCATGTGCTGGGCGTCGGCTTCCGTCATGGGGACAAAGCCCCAGTTTTCGGCCCAGGCGGCATTGAACAGATCGACCAGAATACGAATATCGGCGTCGTAATTTTTGGGGTCAAGATGACGTAACGAAAGACCGGGATTGCGATCAATCGAGCGCTGCAAAATTTTCACATGCTTCAGCGGCACCGCTGGATCCATAGGTGTGAGATAGGCCAGCAAATCGCGCACGCCCGCAAAACCAGCACCTTCGACCAGAGTTTGATAATAGGGCCTAGCGTGTCCCATCATCATGCGGGGGCGGCTCTCAAAGCCCTCGATCAGCAAGCCGGACTCTTCGTTAATGTTGAGGCTGAACGGCCCGCGTATGTGTTTCACACCGCGTTCTTTGAGCCACGCGCCTGCGGCTTCGAACAAGGCGTCGGCCACCGGCTGTTCATCGACGCAATCGAAGAAGCCAAACAAACCAACGTCATCGCCATGGCGTTCCAGGTGGCTGCGATCCACCTGTGCCGAGATGCGGCCAATGGGCGCGCCGTTGCGTTCGGCCAGAAACAGCTGGGCCTCGCCGTGACTGAACCAGGGATTTTTTTTGGGGTTGAGCTGGTCACGCACCATCATCTTGAGCGGGGGCACCCATGCGGGGTCGTCTTCCAAAAACGCCGCCGGGAGCGCGATAAACGTCTCACGGTCGGCTTTGCTGGTAACCGGGCGAACAGTGATGGCAGGCGTCGTCATAGCGAAGAAAAGCGCGGGCTACGCCGAAGGGGCGAGCTTGCCATCGTCGACAGACCCATCAGACTCCTCAAGCGCTTCCCGCTGGCGATGCACTGGGTTTGCCGTATGCGGCCAGCCGTCGGTCATCTCTGCAACGTAGGGGTAAGTCTTCGCGACGTCCTCGTCGTAGCCGAGATTGAACACGGTGGCCGACCTGGGACGCATTTTGATTTTCTCGTACATGGTGCCCAAAATACGGTCCCACATGTAATTGGTGATGCCGTAATTGCCGTTTTCATTGTGGAAGTGATGCGCCATGTGAAGCTTCTTCATGCGCTTAACCCAGGCCCATTGGGGCACATAGCCCAAATGCTGAATGCAGTGGATGAATTCATAAAAACAGGTTTGCAGAACGCCCGCACATAACGCAGCGGCGGCCCCGGGCCAGCCGGCCAGGGCATAGCCAACCGGCACGGTGGCGAGCGCGACAGTAGGAAGGGTGGTGTACAACGCCCCGAACAGGACTTTGAGGTTATTGGGATCAGAATGGTGATCGTAATGGATGCGCTTCCACACCGGGGCGGTGAGTTTGCTTTTCCACATCCACTTAGAATGTAGCACCCAGCGATGCAGAACGTACCAAACCAGCGGATAGATCAGAACGGTTGCCAAAACAGAAGCGGCCAGACCCGTGAATGACGCCAGACCATTCGCCCAGGCCCAAGCCGCGTAGCTGGCGGTTAAGGCGGCAAACGCAAAATACGCAGCAATGGCGTAGTACTGAAAATAAGCTGCCGCGAGCTGACTCAGGTTCATGCGATCTAAGTGGTACTCTCGATCCGACCAGAATCCGATTTTCACAGTCTCAACCCTTCTTTTGTTTTTCGCGTTAGCGCAAAGAGACGTTATGCGCCTTTATTTTCTAAGTTTACCACAATCCATAAGCCTATGGTGCCAAACAGCGCCAAAGGCAACCAGGCCGCCACAATGGGCGGCAAAGCCCCGAATTGACCCATGGCCAACAAGAGATTGTCGGTCACGATAAAGACAAACCCAAGTGAGATGCCATAGACAATCACCATGATCGCACTGCCCTGGCGGTGATGAGCAAAAGCGGCGATGGCGGCCAGAAGCGGCATCAAGGCGAGCACAGCCGGACCGGCCAATTTACGCTGCAACCAGGTATCATAATAGTATTCCGGTCGCGTTCCGAGCGCCAACTCGCGCACATAATGTTCGAGTTCATCAAACGTCAGTTCACTGGGCGGGTTTGCCAATTTATTGAAATCATCCGGAGTGAGTTTGGTCTCCCAAGCCGGTTTAGGCAGAGGCGTGGCAACGGAATCCCCGCCAACGCGCGCCGTGCCAAAAAAAGTCCAGCCCTGTTCTTCCCATATGGCGAGGCGAATATTGATAATATCGGTCACGGCGTCGGTTTCATTTTGACGAAACAACCTGATGTCGTTGAGTACAGACCCGTTATTCAACACATGCCCGACGCGGATGATGGTCTTTCCTTCAATCACCCAGGTTTCACTGCCATCTATGATTTCGCCACCGGGTTGATAGCCGGTGCTTTTCCAGTCTTCAAGTTGGGCGTTAAAGCGCACAACCACACGGTCGGAGAACACGAACAACACAAGCGCCAAGATCATGCCAACAGCGACCAGACCACCGACCAAACTCAACACCGACCGGCCAGCCGCCCGCATGGCAATAATTTCACTGTTGCGGGCCAGCACAACCAAGGCTGTGAGCCCGCCCAGCAACGCCGCCAAAGGCGCGACTGTTTCGATGATCGACGGCACGCGCAAGATGATATAGCGGCCAAGGGCGCTGACCGGCTGCCCGCCACCTTCCAGCACCGCGTCTGCGTTGGCCAGCAGGTCGAGCATTTGCAAGAACACGACCAAGCCAAACAGCAAGGCAAAGAAACGCGTCAAATACGCTTTCGTCAAATACCAAGAAAGAATCATAGGATAAGCTTACTAGCTGCGGCTTCTACGAAACAGACGCATGATACTGATGATCAGTCCAGACCACCGGTCTTCCATTCGCTGCATGGGCGTTGCCCCTGCGACCGCTTCTGTTTTGAGAAATAAATAGGATGTGCCGGCAATAAATATGGCAAAGGGCACCCACAGCGCTGGCCCAGGCGCGACGCCGCCCACCGTCGCATAGGCTTCGCTAAACTCAAGAATCTTATGGTAGACCACCAGCGTCAACAAGCCGATGACCAGACCAAAGGATTTACTGGCACGGTGAGTCATGATGCCAAGCGGGGCCGCCAGCATCGGTAAAAATAAAATCGATAACGAGAAGACAATACGGCCATGCAGTTCAGCGGCAGCGGCAGCGGGCGGCACACGGTCCTCCGGATAGATCTCCGGATTGGCCGCGACAAGCCTCACCCCATTTTCATCGACCGACATGTTTTTGACGTAGCCACGCAACAACTCGTCAATTGTTAACTCGCGTTCATCACCTCCACGCATGCGAAAGCGTATCAGTTGATCAAGGTTGAGCGGCCAGTCAAAGGCATCAAAGCTGACGGTATTGGCCGAACTCGCCCCCGGAGACCACTCAGACCGGTTGCCCTGAAACAATCTAAGGCTGGTTGGGTTATCTGGACCGCCTGACACCAACCGGCCCCGCTTGGCCGTTAACGTAACGATGGTGCCATCGTCTTTTTGCTGGTGGGCAAACACACCGTACAACTCGCGCCCAGCGCCACGGGATTGTTCGACACGTAAGGTGTAGCCATTGGGCAGGTCCATAAAGACGCCTTCGCCAATGCCGGATTCCAGCACACCGCTGGTGACATTGAACAGAAGCGCGCGATAGGCGTAACGGCTGAACGGCTGCAAATACCCCACCAGAATCAAATTAAAGATCATCATGAACAGGCCAAGAATGACGGCGGGGCGGATAAAACGGCTCAACCCAATCCCCGAGGATTGAATGGCATCCAGTTCAGATTGTGACGACAACTTGCGAAAGGCGAGAAGCACACCCAAAAACAGGGCCGCTGGCAAGGCCAAACCGATGTAATGGGGAATCAGGTTAAACAACATCTGGAAAACAACCAGGGTCGATACGCCATTACCAACAGCAATATCCAAGAGCCGCAGCATGCGCTCGAGCAGCAGAATCACCGCCGCGATCAGCAATGTTACAAGCAGGGTTGGCATAATCTGCCGTAGGAGATAAATGTCGAGCGCTTTGAACATGGTCGTTATGACCGTCCTTACAGACGGCCTTTGCCCTTCAGGTCCCTGAGTCAGCGCCAGAAAATTGCCCGTAACCGGTTGTTTCCGGTTTTTCGTAGGGAATCTTCAAGCAACGGCAACATGGCGGCAGGATGCAATATCGTCAAATCAAAGCTTTTGAAACATTATGTATGGGTTCGAGACCTCCTCCAATTTTAAGGCTCCGCTGCTTTGACCACCCCCCGCCTCGCCATCATCAGCAATCATCTCAGCACCCAGAATAAGGCTGACGGCGCCTGGCTGCTGGATATCATCGCGGGTCATACCTGGGTGCGTCACTATGTGATCGATCAGGTTGCGGACATCCCCGTCATCCTTAGAGACTGCGCCACGGCAGGCATTGAGACGTTAGCGATTGATGGCGGCGATGGCACCGCTGGTTTGGTGTTTTCCGGCCTGTTAAATGACGGACCATACACCACGTTACCCGCGCTCGCCCTGCTGCCCTCGGGCAAAACCAACATGACTGCGGCGGCCTGGAGTTTAACGGGGGATCGGCGAGAGGCTTTGGCCGCGTTATTGGTGCATTGCGGCGAGGGCACATTGCCGCGTACCCAGCATACGCAAGCGATTCTGACGCTGTATCATGGCTCTGCCCCACCAAAGCATGGTGCGTTTTTTGGCGGCGCAGACGTGGTCGACGGTATTTTGTACTGCCGCCGCAAGATTTATCCTCTGGGGTGGCCCAATACGCTCTCTCACAGCGCCGCTGTGTGCCTATTACTTTGGCGGGCCCTGAGGTCCGGGCCACAGGGTGGGACGGTGCGGGTGACCACGGAAGACGGAGGATGGTCAGAAGACGGTCGTTTCTTTGTGGTGATGGCCACGACCATGGATAAAATGCTGCTGGGCATGCGTGCACACCCTTCCGGAGGCGGGGGCCCGATGAACTATATCAGTTTGCGCCCAGGGGCGATTCCTGTGCTCTCGACCTTTGCCGGACTGTTACGGCGGAGATTTAAGGCGACCAAGCACCGGACGGTGCGCCGCACACAGTCTGTGTCATTCTCTTTTGATGGGACGTACACCTTGGATGGCGAGATCTACGAGACGGATACTGACACACCGATCCGGCTGGACAGCAGCCAAGCCCTGACCTTCGTGCGATGGTAGGAAGATAGTAGAAAAATGACCACATCCTCCCTCGACAGCCTCATTGCGGAAGAAAGCAAAATCACACCCTTTCCGGCAGCGGCTGCAATGGTTGAGCACCTCAAACAAACTTACGGAAGCGGCGTACAGGCTGTTGTGTTTTACGGATCGTGCCTGCGACTGGGCACCGACAAAGACCTCATGCTCGACTTTTATGTGTTGGTTGAGGCTTTACGGCCCGCCTTAAACAGCGCGGTCAGCGCCACCTTCGGAACAATTCTGCCGCCCAACGTCTATTACCATGAATGTGATTTTGAGGGCCGGGTGGTGCGCGCGAAAGTGGCCGTCATGACCCTTGGAGCCTTCGTCCGAGGCACCTCAGAAACAACGTTTGCTCCGGCGCTGTGGGCAAGGTTTGCGCAACCGGCGGGCCTTGTTTACGCCGCCACCGCAGGCGCACGCACGGCAGTTGAAAAAGCCCTGGCCCGCGCGGTGAGAACACTCTTGAGCAAAACCGTTCCCCTGATGGGTGGGCCGTTTGAGGTTGAGGATCTATGGATCACAGCGTTCCGCGCGACCTATAAATCCGAACTGCGCCCGGAGCCACCCTCAAAAGCCAACGAGCTTGTTGATCTGCAAAAGGCCCGGTTCATCAAAATCGGCCAGGCCGCCTTGCGCGATCTAAACATTGATGCTGCAGCAGAACGCCAAGCCTCACCTCACATGCATTGGGGTTGGCCTTGGGGTTGGCCTTGGGACTGGCGCTTGCGGCGCTGGTGGGGACGCTTTTTGAACGCCGCACGTCTGATCAAAGCCGCTTTCACATTTAAAGGCGGCTTGGACTACGCGGTATGGAAAATAGAACGGCATTCGGGAGTCAAAATAGAGCTCACCGACCGCGAACGGGCCACACCGGTGCGTACAGGACTAAGGTTACTGCTGCAAACAAAACAGCAGGGCGGCTTAAATTAAGCCGATGCAGTTAGGCGAGCGACATAACCCAGCGCGTTAACCGATCGCAGCCTTCTGTTTGGCCTGAGGAGGCAAGACACCGAGCTCAGCCGCCACACCGGCAAACACTTCGATGATGCGATCAACCTGCTCAAGCGTATGCACTGCACTCAGACTGCAGCGCAACAGCGTGTAATTGTGCGGCGTGGCCGGTGGCAATGCGAGGTTCACGTAGACGCCACCATCGATCAGGCCGCGCCAGAAGGCAACACCGGTTTCAACATCAGGGGCGACCACGGCAACCACGGGGCTGAGTTCACCGCCAAGTGTAAAGCCAAGGGCTGCAAGACCGGTGTGCAACCGCTCGGCATTGCGCATCAAGCGCTTGCGCAAGGCACCACCATTCTCGACCAAGCCTAAAGCGACGCGCGCCGAAGCCACCACGGAGGGCGGCAAAGACGCAGTGAAAATATACGGGCGGCAGGCGAGACGCAGAAGGTCGAACTGCGGATGATTGGAAACACAGAAGCCGCCAACAGTGCCAACACTCTTGGAGAAGGTGCCGACGATAAAATCGACATCATCTTCAACACCTAACTCTTCCGGCAAGCCACGGCCATACCGACCGAGCACACCGAGAGAATGGGCTTCATCACTCAACACGTAGGTGTCTTCGTATTTCTTTTTAACGTCGACAATTTCTTTTAAAGGCGCTTTATCGCCGAGCATTGAATAAATGCCCTCAACCACGATGAGTTTATTGCCCGGTTTCTTGGACAGGCGCGCCAAACGCTTATCCAGATCAGCCGCATCATTGTGCTTAAAGCGGATAATTTGAGCCTGCCCCATGCGCACACCATCGTAAATGCTGGCGTGGCAATCGGCATCCATGAGGATGTAATCTTCCGGGCCGACCAAGGTGGACAAGATGCTCAGGTTGGCAAGATACCCCGTGGAGAACACGATGGCGTGGGCTTTACCCAGGAATGAGCACAGGGTTTGCTCAAGTTCCTTATGACCGCTGTAGGTGCCATTGGCGACACGACTGCCGGTGGTGCCAGTGCCTGCCGCATCCAAAGCATCATGCGCAGCTTGCAACGCTTCAGGGGCAAACGTCAGACCAAGGTAATTGTTGGTGCCGGCTAAAATCGTATGGCGGCCACCAATCATGGCTTCGGTCTGGGACAGAATTTCGTCCATCTGGACCTGAAACGGATCATGACCGCCGTCACCCACCAGCGCCTCGCGGCGCGCCAGAAGCGGCGCAAATCGATCAAACAAATCAGCCATGTTCTTCCCTAACAATCTGTTCGGTCGCGACGACCAATTGCCCCACCGTCTCGATATCCGGAAGCACGTTCAATGGCACCGATATATCAAGTTCATCCTCAAGAGCTGCAATGAACTCCATGACCAACAGGGAATCGAAATTCAGGTCTTCCGTAAATCGAGTCCCATCCTTAAGCGTTACGCCGGTTTTGTTAAAAGGTTGTAAAACCTTCAGAACCGAAGCTCGCACGTCTTGCGACGCGCCGTCGCTAGGTTCAGCCGACATTTCATTAGTCCTCTAGCATTTGGGGATTAGGCGACGCCCTGAGTCCCGCATCCCATTTCAGTCCAACGTATACTTTTAAGTGGGATGACAGAACCGTGACAAGTAACTTTAAAAGTAACGTTTCAAAACATTTTGTGAGTGATACCAATCGATTGCGTCCTTAAAGCCAGCTTCCAGCGTCCATTTGGGATGCCATCCGTGAGGCCCTGACTCGGTCACAACCCAGTCCTGATGGAGCAGTTCGGGCGCTTTTGATAGGGTTAACATCGCGGGGGACCTAGTAATTGCAGCTTTAAGCGTGCCCAAAAAACCCATTATCCACACAAAAATACCCGGTAGATGAACGATTTTGACCGAGCGCCCGGTCGCCAGACCCGCAGCCAAAGCGAGATCATGCCAAGTATGACCGCCCGGCGTGCCATCATCAATTTCCAAAATAAGCTGAGATTGCGTCTGCTCGCAGCAGACAAGAATGGCCGTTGCTACATCGCCCACATGAATTAACGAGGCCCGGGACGCCTTGGACGCCGGTGCCAAAACAAACCCGTTTACCGCCATTTGAAACAACCTGACGGTCTCGTCATCACCCGGCCCATAAATGGCCGGTGGCCGCAGGATCACAACCTCTAGGTTATTCGCGTAGTCCTCAGCCACGCGTTCCGCACCACGCTTGCTGGCAGCATAAGAAGACAGATCAGGCGCGCGGGCTGCGAGAGACGACACCAGAACGCACTTTGGTACACCTGCCGCTTTTGCCGCCGCCAACACCGCGCGGGTGCCCTCGCGATTGATTTTGAAAAACGTTTCCCGGTTCAGCGCTTTGATCGCACCCGCAGCGTGCACAACCACATCAACATCGGTGAGTAAGTTTTTCAGCGCCTCAGCGTTTTCAAGGTCACCCTTAATCCAAGTCAGGTTCGCATCAGCATCCCCCGGCTTGGCTCGCCGGGTCAAAGCTCTGACAATATGCCCTGTTGCACTGAGATGGCGGAGAAGATGCTGACCTAGAAACCCCGTCGCACCAGTCACGGCTATGGTAAGAGGAGTGGTCATTCGGACACGCAGACGCTACGCGCCATCTGCAAGCGGTTGAATTTCACCCTTGAGAAAGTTTGCTTTAGCCTTGCCACGTGCAAGTTTACCGGAAGAGGTTTTGGGAAGAGTCCGTGGCGGCACAAGAATCACATCACAAGCCAAGCCAACTTGATCTTGCACCCGCGCCTTAATCTCCGCCGCCAGAGCAATGCGAACCTCTTCCGCAGATGGTCGGCACTGTACCAGCAGCGTTGGCGTCTCGCTGCCATCGTCATTTTCAAGCGTGAACGCCGCTGCATCACCGGAGCGCATGCCCTCCATGCGTTCGACCGTCCATTCAATGTCTTGCGGCCAATAGTTACGCCCATTGACGATCATCATATCTTTGGAGCGCCCAACGATGACCAATTCGTTGCCAATGAAGTATCCAAGATCGCCGGTATCGAGCCACCCCTCGTGAATACTCGCCGCCGTCGCTTCAGGGTCACCGTAATAGCCCTGCATGACGCTCTCGCCGGAGAAAAACACACGGCCAACCTCGCGTTCTGCCAGGGCGTTGTCTGCCTCATCGCGAATTTCAACGGTGTGGCCTTGGATCACCAAACCGCAAGCCACAAAGGTACGGCCAACCCCCGTGCCATCATCGGGCACCGGCACAGCACGATGGTTATCACCCAGTTCCTGCTTGGAAATATGATCCAACCGCATACCCGTCTGAGGCGTGCTGAAACTGACGCCAAGCACACATTCCGCCAGCCCATAAGAGGCATTGAACGAAAGATCAGAAAATCCGCAAGGGCGAAACACATCAGCGAACGCCCGCATGACCTGCGGCTTGATCATCTCGCCCCCGATGCCAGCAACGCGCCAGCTGGACAAATCAAGATCAGGTGCGCTGGCGCTGGCAGAAGCAAACCTACGACTGCATAGCTCGTACCCAAAACTGGGACCGTAGGACATGGTGCCCTTATTCTCACTGATAATGCGCAGCCAGGTTAAAGGCCGACGGGCAAAGTCTTCAGTGGGCAGATAGTCAACCGTGGTCTGCGCTGTGAGACAGCCAAGCATGAACCCCACAAGACCCATGTCATGATAGAACGGTAGCCAAGACACAGCGCGCTCACCGGGTGCATTGCCAACCGCGACATTCATCGCTGCGCAATTGACCATCAAATTATGATGCGTGACCGCAACCCCTTTGGGGAAACGTGTACTGCCAGAACTGTATTGAAGATAACACAGATCCTGCGCCCCGCCGGGTGCAGCGCCTTGACCCTGTGGCAGAGCCATCAAGTCATCGACCGTGCCAGCCATGAGGAGGTCAAGCCCTGCTGTCGCTTCCGTCACCAAGGGCAAATAATCTCTCGGGCCGATCACCATGACGGCGCCCGAGGACGTGATCTGATTGGCGATCTGGCTGACGTAAGCATCACGCCGTCCAAACGCGACCGGCGTGGGCATGGGAACGGGAATCGCGCCCGCGTACTGGCAAGCAAAAAAGGCAGTGAGAAACCCAGGGGCTGTCTCAGCCAGCAGTGCCACACGATCTCCGGGTTTCACACCACCGCCGACAAGACAGTTTGCCCCGACGCGCGCCCGCGCTCTGAGATATGCAAACGTCAGAACATCAGTTAAGACGCCTTTAGACGAATAGAAATTGAAACCGGTTTCACCCTGAGCCGCGTAGTCGAGGGCGTCGGGTAAGGTTGGAAAATCTGCTAACCGCTTCTGGAGATCACGATTATCAGTTGGCGTTGGCGACAGAACTTCTGTCACTATAGGGGGAGACGTGTTTGAGGACATAGCGAGTCCGGCGAAACCTTACATAATGAGTTTACTTATCTACACGCAGAAATGATCTGGTCAAATCAACCTTTGCAACAAGTTTGTCACATCATCACATCAATGGTCTGTTCCGGAAAGCGCTCAATATTGGGTCAAGAAACCATGATTTATTGCCCTTCAAGCCTGTAAAAAAGCGCTTTAAGGGTTCCACTCTCAACAGTTCAGGTTAATCTGTCGACACCCTCTATGCTTGGAAATACCGAATGCCCGCACGTTATGCTTTAAGCTATGTCCCAGAAAATGGCAGTGCCCTCGCAGATTTCGGCAGAACTTGGCTAGGGCGCGATATTGAGTCGTCCGAGACCTTTGAACAGCCTGAAGTGCCCGGCATTACGCCAGAGCGTTTAAAAAAGTTAACCCATTGGCGCCGCTCGGATGGCTTGCACGGCACGCTTAAACCGCCATTCCAGCTCAACACCGTGGCCTCTTTCAACGGGTTCATGGATACGGTACACCTGTTTGCCAAGAACCTTAGACCGGTCGACATCCCTCAGTTAGAAATCAATATCATTGGAAAGTTTGTCGCCCTCGGGACCACCGTCCCCTCGCGCGAGCTGGTCAGTTTAGCATCAGAATGTGTGCGGGTGTTCGAAGGTTATCGGCGTCCGTTGCCGATCAACATGGATAACCGCTACCGCAACGATAAGTTAACAGTCTACCAACGGCGCATGCTGAAGCACTGGGGCTATCCTTATGTGATGGAAGAGTTCCAGTTCTTTGTGCCACTGACAGATCGTATTGAAGACGATGAGGAACGGGAAAAAATCACAGCAACAGTTGCCCAATTGGCGAAACCAGCCATTACGCAGCATTGCATCATTCGTGAATTAACCGTCCTGGCGCAAGAAAGCCGCCAAGAGCCAATGAACGTTGTTGCACGCGTGCCTTTTGGTCTTGCTTAATAATTCAATGGACGCACGATTAAGCACCCTGTCGATTCAACGACCCGTCACTTGAGGTCACATTCGGTCTGCGTGTGCGTGCTGGGAGAACACCATGTCTGTTATCGTTGATCGTGCCTTTGTCAGAATTGCAGAAGGTCAAGTGCATTACCGGACCTGCGGCAACGATACCGCGGCAACAGCCGTGCCGCTCTACATGATTCATGCCTCGCCCGCGTCTTCGATGACTTTGGTCCCGATGATGGAAGTCCTCGGTGAAACGCGGCGTGTGATTGCGCCCGACACGCTGGGCTTTGGCGATTCCCCTGCCCCCACACAAGACATTCCGAACGCCGAAGACTATGCTGAAAACGTGGTGCGTATTATGGACGCTTTGCACCTCGAAACCTGTGATGTGTATGGCAGCCACACTGGCGCGCATATTGCCTGTGAGTTGGCGATTCATTACCCGGACCGGGTGCGTAAAATGGTGTTCGACGGGATCGGGATGTTCTCGCCAGCTGATAAAGAAGATTTTCTGGCCCATTACGCCCCAGAAATGCATCCCGATGAATTTGGGCAACACCTGATTTGGGCGTGGAACTTCGTGCGCGATCAGGTTCTGCATTTTCCGTATTTCCGGCGGACGCCCGCGTTCCGTCGAAATGAAGAGTCCATGCCGTCCCCTGAGGCCATACAGCGCGTTGTTTTAGAAGTGCTCAAAGGACTGACCACCTATCACAAAGGCTATCGCGCTGCCTTTCGGCACCCTGACCGGGAACGTCTTCCGCTGATCCCTCACCCAACGTTATGTGCGGCGTCTGAAGACGACCCCTTGAAAGCCGGCGTGGAAGAGGCCGCAGCTTTAGTGCCTAACTCTGAACAAATGATTTTGCCCGCTGAGCGCAGTAAAGACGGTGTTCGTACCAAGGCCGAACATATTATTACGTTTTTGGATAAAGCCTAAAGTCTCTGCTGGGTAAAACGTGACGCCTACAACTTCGGCCCTGTGATCGTCACAACCAGGGTCTCTGTTCTGGGTGTCCGTTTCATCATCACAACTTTTTCGCCTAATCGCTGACTTACTCCGGACCCCGAAAACGCGAGATCAATATTCTCACTGACCCAGGTGGACGCACCCGGCCAATCGGTCAGTGAGGTTTCAACAAGGGCAGAAATTGCATTCAGATTGCGCAACCGGACAAGAGGATTGTTCTCGGGAAGTGCCGCCATCAAGTTGGCTGACGTAACGGCTTCAGGACGCCCGATCAACTCAAGAGTGGTTTTGCCATCCTCTGAACGACCGATCACACGCGACCGGCCATCCTCTAATGGAACAAAATCGAACGTTAGGTTAAACGGCGTGTTCTCAAAGCGCTGTGTCAAAGCATCTCGGCGCACATCTAAACTGCCGTAGCGCGGAAACGGATCATTAACAGGAGCGGTTATAACGGCTGTCGAACCACCTGTTACCGGTTGCTCGGGGCGCTGGCCTGACACGTAATACATATACAAGGCGAGCGTCAGCAATACACTATAGACAACCAATCTGAGTCGTTTCGGCATAATGAATTCACTTCATGTTGTGCTCTGACGTCACTTAACTTCTAACGCGCCAATCTTTATTTTTCCACTGCAACACGATTACGGACCAAGACATTATGACCTTAACTCAGGTACGGTTAGGCACTGCAGCGCGTGGAGGAATGATATGGCGAATAACGTCAGCTTGGAACAACGATGGCAGAGTAATGCTGCTGCGCAACGCGCGCGCTTCGCAGCCTATGAACTGAACCCAGAGCATACGATTACCCTGCACCCGCATGATGGGGTCATTCGCATTCTTTGGAACGGAGCGGTCATTGCAGAAAGCGATCATGCAATCGCATTGCACGAGCGCAAACATGACCCTGTGTATTACATTCCCAAAGAAGATGTTCGAACCAACCTGTTGATCCGCACAGATCATGCCACCCACTGCCCTTACAAAGGAGATGCCTGCTACTGGTCTTTAGTGTCCGAAGACAAAGTGGCAGAGAATGCTGTGTGGGCTTACGAGTCGCCGATTGTTGCGATGAACGGAATTGCGGGATTGATGGCCTTCTACTTAGACGGGATGGGCAAAGACTTTGGCCTGACCCTGGACATCACATAAAATCATATGGTTCATGAGCCCTTCGGCGGCGCACCGTAATCCTCACCTTTCTGTGAAGGCGCTTCACGCGTGTGTGACTGGCGTATCCCATTAGCAGCCCTATGATGAGTGTGTTGATTGGTCTTTAGAGGTCAACGCAACGTAAGACCCCTATTTCGCCGCTCTTGCGGCACCACACACGGAGTACACTTAATGTCTAACAAGCTCACCACGTTCTCTCTCGCAGCCGCTGTCGCCGGCGCCGTTTCAATGGCCGCCATGACCGTTCCGTCAACAGCGTCTGCTGCTGGCAAAGAAAAATGCTACGGCGTTGCCAAAGCCGGTGAAAACGGCTGCGCAAACGCAGCCGGCACGCACTCTTGCGCTGGTCAGTCCACTGTCAGCTTTGATGGTGGCGAATGGAAACTGGTTGCAGAAGGCAGCTGCATGGAAATGGGCGGCAAACTGGAGCCTTTTGAAGGAACGAGCGAAGAAGCAAAAATGAAGGCTGGCTAAGCACAAGCCCATTTTAAGACACGCGAGCGTCGAAGGTGATCTCCCCCCCTCCCCAACAACCCAAACCTTCGATACGCTCTGCACGGCAGAGTCCGATTTCCGCACAGGCGGGAGTCGGACTCCGTCATCTTCACATGGCTAACTTTGCCTCTGGCACCGCCGATGCCGCCTGGGTTGAAATTCACAGCGAGAACTTTTTTGCCGACGGCGGCCCTCGGATGGCGCAACTCGATCAAGTGCGGGCGCATTATCCCGTGAGCTGTCATGGGGTCGGACTATCTTTGGGAACAGCAGAGGGCATTGATAACAGGCACCTTGAGAGCTTGAGCGCGCTGGTCCAGCGCGTCGACCCTATCCTGGTCTCGGAGCACCTCTCTTTTAGCGTTGTTGAGGGTCTGTATCTTAATGACCTTCTGCCTTTACCTTACACCGAAGAAGCTCTGGCCGTCGTTGTAAACAACGTCGATAAAGCTCAGACCGCGCTGGGCCGGCAAGTTCTTGTTGAGAACCCATCATCTTACCTAAAGTTTGCAGACTCGCACCTTACGGAATGGGATTTTCTTTCTGAGTTGTGTCGGCGCGCGGGCTGCGGACTGCTGCTGGACGTCAACAACATCTATGTCAGTGCCCACAACAATGACTTCGATACTGCAACATATTTAGAGGGCATCCCTGGCGCAGCCATTGGAGAAATTCATCTTGCAGGGCACTTAATTGATGGCGATGGTGACGAGCGCCTCCTGATCGACACCCATGGAGATATCGTCGCTGATGCCGTGTGGAGTCTTTATCAGCAAGCCTTAGAGAAATTCGGTCCACGGGCAACGCTGATTGAATGGGATACAGACATCCCTAGCCTTGAGGTTTTGTTAAACGAAGCGCACACCGCGCAAAAGCATTTAGACGCGGCACTCCTGAACGTGGATGCCGCGCGCCCACCTATAAACGCTTCTCATGTTGCATAATCTGCAAAAAGATTTTGCCGGCGTGTCACTCTCGAACACGCTATCCCCTTTGCTTGACTACGTGACCGCTGCACGGGGCAGCAAAGAACGGCGCTTGGGTGTCTATCGCACCAATACCATCAACAGCTTGACCGATGTGTTGAGCGCGGCGTTCCCTGTGGTGCAAAGAATTGTCGGCGACCGCTTCTTCCGGGCCCTGGCACAAACCTTTATCGAAACCTGCCCACCCAAACAGCCAACCTTGTTTAGATACGGTGGTGAACTGCCCGAATTTATAATGACGTTCGAACCCGCAAAAGAACTGCCTTACCTAGCAGACGTCGCAACCCTTGAATGGGCGCGTATTGAATCGTATTTCGCAGCGGACCAAGACGCCCTTAATCCAGCACGTTTATCTGATGTTGCAGCAGATGACCTTGAGAACATTACGTTTTCGGCTCATCCGTCCCTGCGACTGGTGCATTCGTCCTTTCCGATTATTGAGATTTGGGAGGTCAATCAGCCGACACAGACCAGCGTTCCAAAAATTGACTTTTCAGCACCTCAACGCGCTTTGGTTTTAAGGCGCGGCGGCGCAGTGTTCCACCGCGATCTGACCGTAGGCGAATATGCGTGGCTGGTCGCCCTGCGTGACGGCCGTGCGCTTGGTGCTGCTGTCGATACAGCGCTTAACGAAGATCCTACTTTCGACGTCCAAAACATGTTGCGTCAGGCTCTAGCTGATGGGGCTTTCAACACGATCCACCTGCAACCCATTTCGTGAAATCACGCCAAAAGCTCAAGGATCATTGCTATGACTGAATCATCTAACGTGATTGATAGGGGGGCTAATTTCTATCGCACTGTCCTCCAAAAACTTGAAGTTTTGGGCGCACCGTTAACAGACTTCGCCGTCCGGTTTTGGGTGGGGCTCGTGTTTTTTAGATCCGGATTACAAAAACTTGATGATTGGGAAAGCACACTCTTTTTATTCGAGTATGAGTACGCTGTGCCCATTCTGCCATTTGAAATTGCAGCCTACATGAGCACAGCCTTTGAACTTGCGATGCCTGTTTTTCTGTTCATCGGGTTGGCGGCGCGTTTGGCGTCCATTCCATTGCTGGGCATGGCCCTGGTCATTCAATTTGTGCTTGGCGCAAACAATCCAGCCTATAACGATTTCAATCATTTCGCCTGGATGACTTTTCTGCTGGTCATTATAGCCCGTGGTCCTGGCGTAATCTCGGTAGACCATTGGCTGCGGCAGAAATTTATGCGCGACGGCGCTTAAGCTGAAACTTTAAAACCGGTTTGCGCGAGAAGTTTATAGAAGTCCCGAATTGCAACTTCCTTTTCCTGTGGGTCAGGAATGTCTGCCGTGAACTCAGACAGAAAATCTTTGCGCTTGAGGTAATTGGTAATGGATTCGCGTGCAATTTCGGTTGCACGCCCTTCCGTCAACATACCTGATGAACAGAAGGTGACCAATCGTCCGGCGCGCTCTCGAAAGGACAACTCTTTGTTATCGATCCGCTCAATGACTTTTTGACCAACAATGTAATCGACAACAATGTCATCAAATCTTTTGGCCATCGATGCTTTGAGGCCGTCTTCCAACTTTGATTGCAGGACCAACTGCTGAATAGCAGCCACTTGTGTCAGGCGAGCACGTTCAGTGCGGGCTTCCGGAGCAATTTTTTGAATAGTGTTCAGCTCCAATCCCTTGCGTTTGAGTTGTTCTTCAATGGCCAGGCGCATACTGGGTTCTGACTGCGGGTCATAAAGGGCCAGCAAATATACGAAAACGCGCTTGCCGTTGGAGAGCTTGCCGCAAAGTCCCTGCATGGCTTTATTGCGCCCTGAAGCACCACCGATGTTGTCGAGCCGTGCCCAGCGCTCTGTGAGCCCTGCCGCCATGGCGCGACCACCGATGACATGATCATGGGTAATGATGCGATCAACCAACTGGTCAAAAAACGCTTTATCTGCCGCTTTATCCTCGCTATTGGTGAGTCGGATCGGCCCAGCCAAATCGCGCTCCATGCGATCAAAAATAACCTGCTGAGAGCGCGGCAACACGCCCGCAGCAAAAAGCGGGTTGAGAAGGGCTAACAAATCCTCGGCTGCAAATTTTGTCGGCTTACATTCGCCCCCCAACAAGTCCACCATACGAATAATGGCGTCGCCTAAATGCTTGGATATACCAATGACATCTTTGATGACAGTCTTGGAATTAAAGATGTCAGACAACATTTCATCAACCATGTCGCGCGCGCGCTGATCCTTCTGGGATTGCGCCATCGGCAAAAGCTTAGCCATCTTACCAAGCCAACCGCGCCAATTGATGGACTCACGGGTGAGCGCAACATTGGCCATATAGGCGCGCTCTTCCTCGTCAGAGAACTTCACGTCGAGACGTTGCAGCATATCGTCCAGACAGGAGTCTTCTAATTTGGGCAGCTTCTTGGACTCAACTTCCCGGGCCTTGGCTGCTATCGCATCGACAGCATCAAAGATCACGTCACGGCGTTCTTTTGCGCCTGTGCCTGTCGCACGCGCATGTAAGGTTGCAATTTTATCGACCGCGGACGGCACCATGGTTTGATAATTAATCATGCGCTTGAGATTCGCATGGTTGTGCAACATCTCAAGTGGGGTCATCTCAAATTTTTCAAGGTATTTTGCAAACAGCCGGGCCATGGTGCTGCGGCTGGCCGTCTTATAAAAATCCGTGACCTTCTCACACAAAGGAGCTTGATCAACGGGCGTGATCGACAAGTCTTCTTCTTCTTTGATTTGTTTTATTTCTTTGAAAATTTCGCTCTCGCGATGATTGTCCTTCCCGAAGTGGGATTCCTTTACAATCCGGACACCCGCGACCGTTTTTTGCGCCAGCAGGTCTGACGCTTTTTTGCGTGCGACCGTCTCGCTTTTACACACTTCATTGATGGCCCAGCGGCCATCCTTGTAAAGCTGAATTTCAAATGTCGCGCGACCGAACATTGTCTTCTGATTGCCCCCGGCGTCCTCTGCTCGCTGACCGTCGTCTTTGTAACGTCCGGTCAATACCCCACTTTCTGTGAGTATGCCTTACTGTAGTAACAATTCTCTTAAAATACGATTCTTGAAGCAATCACAACAGGTTCCGCGCAGAACTAGGTGGTTTAAAAGGCGGCAGGACCGCCTAAGCAGGAAGCCGATAGTCAGCGAATCGGGACCGGAGAGTTGACTTTAAAACCTTACCCGTTGCACCCAAAGGCAAAGAGTCCACCCACTCGACGGCATCGGGCAGCCAGAGTTTTGGCACTTTATCAGCCAGATACTCACGAATTTCAGACAGCGATGGGCGCTCCTCACCACGTGCCACACACACCAGTAAAGGTCTTTCCTGCCACTTCGGATGCGGCACAGCGATCACTGCAGCCGCGTTGATCGCAGGGTGACCTACGGCCGCATTTTCCAATCCGACAGAACTGATCCACTCTCCTCCTGACTTAATAATATCCTTCGCGCGATCCGTGATCTGCATATATCCGTCAGAGTCGAGTGTTGCGACGTCGCCCGTATCGAACCAGCCGTCGGGCGTTAAAGCTGAGCTGCCGGTCTTATAGTACTCCCGCATGATCCAGGGCCCCTTGACCAGTAACCTGCCGGAACTCTTGCCATCGCGCGGCAGGACGTTGCCGTCATCGTCAACAACACGCAGTTCAACCCCGTAGATCGCGCGGCCCTGTTTCAGTTTAATCGGCATCTGCTGTTCACGGCTTAGGGATTGATGCTTTGGCTTCAAAGAATTGACCACGCCAACAGGGCTCATTTCCGTCATGCCCCACGCCGTATGCACCGCAACGCCGTGATCACATTCAAACCGGTCAACCATCGCTTCGGAAGCAGCAGCGCCGCCGATAATCACGCGATCCAATGCTGAGGGTTTGCGTCCAACCTGATCCATATGATCAAGCAGCCCCAGCCAAACTGTCGGCACACCTAACGCAATGGTCACGCCTTCAGCATCCATGAGGTCAAACAAACTCGCCCCATCGAGCTTGCGGCCTGGCATCACTAATTTTGAGCCGGCAATGGGCACTGAATACGGAATACCCCAAGCATTGACGTGAAACATGGGAACCACAGGCAAAATGACATCTTCGGTGCGCAAATCGAGTGTGCTAGCAAAACAACTCGCCATAGCATGCAACACTGTTGCGCGATGACTGTAGAGCACGCCTTTTGGGTCACCGGTGGTCCCTGAAGTGTAACACAATGACGCGGCTGTATTCTCGTCAAGCTCAGGCCAATCAAAATGATCTGACGCCCCAGCAATGAAACTTTCATAGTCCTGCATACCTGGCATGGCTTCTGCTGGCATGTGGACTGCATCTGTTAAGGTGATGGCCTGTTGCAGTGTCGGGAGACGCGGCTGAAGACGCGCAACGGTTTCTGCCATGTCAGTATCGAAAAACAACAGCCGGTCTTCAGCGTGGTTAAGAATATAGAGAAGTTCCTCGTCAGCCAGACGAAGATTAATCGTGTGACAGACCGCGCCCATACCAGAAATGGCATAGTAGAGTTCAAGGTGACGATCGGTGTTCCACGCCAGTGTCGCAACCCGGTCGCCTGGTTGAATGCCAAAATCCTTCAGCGCATTGGCGAGTCTCTGCGCCCGCTTATAAATCATGTTGTAAGACGTGCGACGAATTTCGCCTTCTAGGCCACGAGTCACGACCGAAGTATCGTGGTGATATCTGGCCGCAAATTGGATCAAAGATGTGATCACGAGTGGTGTGGTCATCATCAATCCATACATTGCGATCTCCCTTCGATAAAATGCGGAGGTTAGATACTAATGGTTTTTCACCTCTCGGCAGCAAAAAACGAACGCCTTTTATTTCCGCGCGTCCGTCGCAACCAGGGGCAAGGCCGTCTTATACGTGACCTGCTTGAGCGCAAAGCTGGACTGAATGCTGGCAATAGCCGGAATGCTGGTCAGATGCTGTTTTAGAAACCGGTCATAATCCGCAAGGTCACGGGTCACCACGCGCAGAAGATAATCGCTTGCCCCGGTCATTAAGTAACATTCCATGACTTCTGGGAGGACAGAAACTGCAGCCTCGAATTCTTCAAGCGCGGACTCGGATTGCTCCTTCAAGGCAACGCTGACAAAAACACTGACGGGCAGCCCCACTTTGGTTTGGTCAACAAAGGTCATGTAGCCGTTAATCACACCGTCGCGCTCTAACCGGCGCAGGCGCCGCAGACAGGGCGAGGGCGACAGGCCGACGCGCTCTGCCAATTCGACATTGGTGAGACGGGCATCTTTCTGCATATGCTCAAGAATACGCAGATCGATTTCATCTAGGGCCTCATTTGGCATAATTCACCATTACATACACAATAAAAGATGAATTATCGCGTTAATGAGAGGAAAGAAGCAAGTATTCGCAAGGACCTGTCAAAGCCCCTGCGCTAATCTGGCCACCTAATTTAATGGAGAGTGCTATGGCCCGGAACCCAGAAATTGCCACCCTGCAGAGTCTCGAAAAGAAGATTCTATGGCTCGCGACATGGATGATTCATCATGCCAACACCAGCCGCTCAAAAGCCGATGGCGTAAAAGTCGGTGGCCATCAGGCGTCTTGCGCGTCCATCGTCACGGTTATGACAGCGCTGTATCTCCACACTTTAAAGCCGCAAGACCGCATCGCCGTAAAGCCTCATGCCGGTCCGGTTTTTCATGCCATCCAGTATTTGCTTGGAAATCAGACTCTGGACCGAATGAAGAACTTTCGTGGCTTTGGCGGTGTGCAGCCCTACCCGTCAAAAACCAAAGATAAAGCGGACGTGGATTTCTCGACCGGCTCTGTCGGGCTTGGCGTTGCAGAGACTCTGTTTGCCTCTTTGGTTCAAGATTATGTGCACAGTCATGAGTTGGTCGCACCTGGCACAGAGAAAGGACGCATGATTGCCCTGCTGGGTGACGCTGAACTGGATGAAGGCAACATTTTTGAAGCCTTGCTTGAAGGCTGGAAACACGAAGCTCAGAACTGCTGGTGGATTGTCGACTACAACCGCCAAAGTCTGGACGGCGTGGTCAATGACCAGTTGTTCAGTCGCATCACGGGCTTTTTCTCTGCCGTAAACTGGAATGTGGTGGCCTTGAAGTACGGTTTAAAACTTCAGGCCGCTTTTAAAACCCCGATTGGCCCCGCCCTTCAAAAGTGGATTGATGACTGCCCAAACCAAATCTACTCAGCACTTACTTTTCAAGGTGGCGCAGCGTGGCGCACGGCATTGGAACGCGACCTTAAGGGTGCAATAGGCCTTAAAGCGTTTTTGGAAGAGCACGATGATGACAGCCTCCATACCCTGATGACCAACCTTGGCGGTCATGACATGGAGGCCATTTTGCAAGCCTTCAAAGACGCAGAAGGCAAAACGCAACCTCATTGCTTTATCGCGTACACCATTAAGGGCTACGGCCTGCCCCTCGCCGGACATAAAGACAATCACGCCGGAATTCTGAACGCCGGTCAAATTGAAGAGTACCAAAAATCCCTCAATGTCGAGCCGGGCAAGGAATGGGAAAAGTTCGCAGGCATGGACATCCCCGAGGCCGAGCTTGAAGCCTTTTTGGCGGATGTTCCTTTTGCCAAACGTGAAACACGCGAACGTAAAACAACGACACCTGCTGTTATTGATGTCCCAGATCTGCCCGCACCCGAGTCCGCCTCACAGTCGACCCAAGAAGCCTTTGGTAAAATCATGAACGTGCTGGGCAAAGGCACGTCGGACTTGGCGTCGCGTATTGTAACGACCTCTCCCGACGTTACGGTTTCGACCAATTTGGGCGGCTGGGTGAACCAACGCAGCCCTTTTCACATCACCAATCGTGACGACATCTTTCGTCAGATGCATGTCCCCTCGCCCCAAAAATGGAGTCAGCAACCAAAGGGGCAACATATTGAGTTAGGCATTGCCGAAAACAATCTGTTTCTGCTGCTAGGTGCCCTTGGCCTCTCTCATGATCTTTTTGACCAACGCCTTATTCCCGTTGGCACTTTGTATGACCCCTTCATTTCGCGCGGTCTCGATGCCATGACCTATGCCTGCTACCAGGATGCACGGTTTATGTTGGTGGCCACACCGAGCGGGATCTCATTAGGCCCGGAAGGTGGCGCGCACCAATCTATTTTCACGCCCTTGATCGGCATGGGACACGCCAATCTGGCGTCTTTCGAACCCGCCTATGCAGACGAACTCGCTGCAATCATGCATTGGGGTTTTAAACACCTGCAAAAACCCGAGGGCAGCTCGGTTTATCTGCGGCTGTCGACACGACCGCTGGAGCAGCCCAAGCGCGACATGGACTCCCACCTAGAAGCGGGCATTCTGGCCGGGGCTTATTGGGCTGTCGAGCCTGAGCCCGGTGCGGATGTCGCTATCGCCTATTGCGGCGTGGTCGCCCCAGAAGCCAAGGCGGCCTTTGAGATTATCAGAGAAGACGTTCCTGGCGCGGGGTTACTCGCAATCACCTCACCAGATCGTCTCTATGCCAGCTGGACGGCTGCAGCGCGCGCGCGGAAGGGCGGGCGACAGGGTGTGCGTAGCCCCATCGAAAAGCTGCTGTCTGATCTCTCGCCAGACGCCACTTTAGTGACGGTGCAGGACGGACACCCGCTGGCCCTCGGCTGGCTTGGCTCCGTTTTGGGACAGCGCTGCGAAGCCCTTGGTGTGGATCGTTTTGGTCAGGCTGGTAATATCGCCCAACTGTATGCCGAATATGGCATCGATACGGATGCGGTGGTCGACGCCGTCGCGGATGTGATTGTGCAACAGGTTGGCGCAACCAATCCTCTGAGGATTGCTGCCGAATAGCGAAACTCATGACATTTACGCGCGTCCACGTCTAAGATGACACCCAGCTAAGAAAACAGCCAGGGTTTAGCTTATCTAGGAAGGACCACAAAAATGCAGCGACTCCTTTTTGCGATACTCGTCACACTGTCTATCGCATTGGGCAGCTTCGGTTTTGCTCACGCGCAATCAGAGTTAGATGAACGCAATACAGAGGTCGTGCAAAGCGTTTACTTGCGCACGTTGTCTGTTGGCCCCACGGGCAAACTCGTCACTGATGCACAAACAGCGTTTGATCTGGCGATGCGCAGTTATGGCGCAACGAATGGCCGCACCGCCGATATGGCCGTGAACCTTGGGCGGGCGTTGAACCGTACATCGCAACATCAAGCCGCGATCCCCTTGATTGAAAGCGCCTTGAGTATTTATGATGACATTGGTGATCCAGCGCAGTTGCGCAAGGCGGTTGCCGAATATGAGTTGGGTCTTGCGCACCTCGCAGCAGACAACACTGCCGCTGCAGTCGACGCCCTCACAAAAGCGTTCATCGGTCTTGAGCCTAACTTCAAGCGGCTCTCTGCGGATACGAATTTTATTCGCACCACCCTCCAGACAGCAGGTGGCGATGCCGTTGTTGAAGCGGCGCAAACCGCAGCCGCAAACGTTGGTGCCAGCACGACCCAACAGCCCAAACCAACGTTACAAATTCCACCAATTTATCCGCCCGATGAATCTCTGAATGGAGTCAGTGGCTGGGTTTTACTGGACTACCGGTTGTGGCCCGATGGTCGTGTGCAAGATGTGTTTATCCTGGCGGCAGAGCCTGCAAATGTGTTTGATATTTCAGCGGTAATGGCCCTGCAGCAGTGGCAGTTTGAGCCTCCTGTACGGCAGGGTGAGCACTATCAGCTCAGCGTTGCCTTTAACGCCAATTGAATTTCTGGTTCTAGTATCTGAAGACCAAGTACACCCCCGCAACAAGGCATGCTGCACCGGCCATACGACCCAGATTGAGTTCATGCAAGGAGTAGCCCAGCCACCCAAAATAATCAAAAGCCAAAGACGCGCCAATTTGGCCTGCGATAATGACTCCAATCATCAGAGTCGCGCCAAGCTTTGGCGCTGACATCATGGTGGTGATGACAAAGAAGGCTCCGAGCAATCCGCCACACCAATCACACCATGGGATTGATGTGGATGTTGAGAAAGACGGCAGAGGAACACGAAAAACAATCAGCGCGAGAATAATCGCAACAAGGTCCGATGAAAAATTAATAAAGGTGCTGAATAAAGGGCCGGTGGTCCGTCCAGCAAGACCTGAGTGCAAGGCGGCCTGCAATGGTAAAATTGCACCAGCCAGGAGGCTAAAAAAACAGATAAACCGAATTCACGTTGGTCTCCCCAAAATGCCTGAGACGCTATGGTGCCTCAACTGCCACGCGAATCCCATGCTTGTGGCGCTCAGTCTCTATCTAGTTATCTGCCTAGTTATCTGCAATTTAACCGTACATGGAATACGGTTTTTAAAAACCTGATAAAACTCTGGGCATCAGGGTCCGATTGATGCAACCCTTTGTCTATGACTAAGCCTATCGCCGATCACCGTTTATTTCTCAGCCATTGGATGGACTTGCGTGGTGTCGAAGCCCTGTTGCCAACGTCTGAAGCTTTTTTAGATAAACCCAATCCCTTGTTTGCGCCCAACATCCTGGTTCTCGACGTTTTTGACGATGATCTCATTATTCGCTTACAGGCGACAGAATTGGTCGAGCGTTGGGGTGTCGATTTGACGGGGCAGAGTATGTTTAATGCCTCCCTGCCGATGAACAAACCTGACATGCTCAAAAATGTTGAACGTCTGATGCAACAGCCCTGCGGCTTACTTTCTGTCCACAAGACTGAAACCTCTGGTGGACGAAAACTGATTATCGAAACCCTTGGACTTCCCCTCTCAACACCAGCTCGAAAATCTCCCCGCATGGTCAATTATTCATGGCTCATTGATCCGCTAGAGGACGGAGAACATTCTGAAAAAGTTACTGTTTATGAGCGTCAGGAATGGATCGACATCGGTGCAGGGATTCCCTCAGAAAAACCGTTGAAACCCATGACACCTTCAAACGCATGACACTTTGAAATGAGAAGCAGACAATGTTCCAAACTCTAACCCCTTGGGTCGCATCATGAGTAAACACATCCAAAGCCTGGGCTGGGTCGTCCGGCGCACCGAAGACCCAATGCCGCAAGGTGCATTCTATCGTGACATCCTGGGACTCCCGCAACTGCGGCAACGCGACAATGAACGCGGTCGTAACATCATGGTCTGGAGCGGCATGTATTCGGTGATGGAAACCATATGGCAAGGCAAGCCCCACCCGCCTGTTAAGGTTGCAGAAGAGGCTGAAGTTGTGCCGGTGTTCAGGGTGCGGGACATGGACACTGTGACAGCACGACTTGAGGAGTCTGGCGCGCCGCGTATTCCGTCACGCTCTGGCGATACTGAAACCATGTATTTCACAGATCCAGATGGGTTCGTGTTTGGTTTGCGCACTCCAACGGCGGGTTCTGACTTGGCACCTGATATGGAAGCTGAAGACATATGGCGTAACGGGGGCATTAACCTGCCAAACACACCGTCCATGCCGAGTGACGTGCAAGACATTGGTTGGGTACAACTTCATGTCGCTGACCCGCAGGCTCTGGTGCCTTTTTATTGCCGCATCGTCGGCCTGGATCTACTTGAGAATAATAACGATGGCAGCGTTAGCTTGCATTTGGGCAGCACGGCATCGTTGGAACTGAAGCCCGGAGGTTCAGCGCGCTCCATCCCGAAAGATCGCAAAGACGTGCCAGACGTTTGGATACTGCGGGGATACGGTTTTGACGCCTTTGCTTCAAAGATGGAATCCGCTCAAGCGCCTTTAATCAACAGCTTAACGTTGGGGGCTGGGTCGTTAAATTATTATGCCGACCCGGAAGGACATGTGTTCGGATTTCAGGAACGAAAAGCCTACAATCCGGATGATCCGTTGACCCATCGTGTTGAAGACAGAGTAGCCCGCACCGCTTGGGAGGCGGGTAAGTCCTAAACGCGGCTTGATCGGGCAACAATCCATTTCGCAGCAAACGGCGCCAGAGAAATAAGAATCACAATGCGCACAAGATGATGCACGGCGACGAACGCCGGATCGATATCAAAAGCGATAGCAATCAAACACATCTCCGCCACACCACCCGGTGTGAAAGAGAGCAGTGTCGTTAAGAATGGTGCACCGGTTATACCACTCACACCTGCTGCAAAAAGTGCTGATACACTTATGACTATAGCAGTGGCCGCAAAAGCGTGACGACTCACCCGGAAAAAGGTTTGGGCGGTCACAGTTGAAAAGCGTGAGCCGATCGCTGATCCTAAAATCCATAAGCACACCCAAAGGGCGGCATCGGGGGGACGCCAGGACACAAGCCCTGACAGATACAAGGCCGCTGACGCCAACATCGCACCGGTCATTGCAGACGCCGGCAGACGAAAGACATGCGCCAGCGCAAATCCAAGCCCTGCCGCAGCCATAAGCAACCCACCATCACGCCATTGAAAAGGCCCACCATCTGGCAGTACTGATCCCGACATCGGGCCTACCGCCGTGGCAACCGTCACAATCAAAGGCATGAGAAACACGACGACGACGACACGCAAACCTTGGGTCAACGCGATCATGCGTTCATCTGCACCGGACTCGCCGCCAATAATGACCATCGCCGTTAAGGTTCCAGGTGCTCCAGAAAACATTGCTGTCGGTCCATCGAACTGCGCAAACCTTCGGTAATAGTACCCGGCCACCACGGTAATCAGCGGAATAAAAACAACCATCAGGCTGAGACTTAAGCCCCACTCACCGGCACGAGACAAAAGATCCGGTGAAAACGATCCGCCAAGAAAAACGCCAATGATGCATAAGGTGACAACGCGGGCCCCATGCGGCACCAAAACCGGCGCGCCCCGCACAGAGGCGATAATATTGACAATCATCGGCCCGAGCATCCAAGCCAAGGGAACGCCAATCACCGAAAAAATAGCCCCGCCGATCGCACCGACGCCAAGCGACATTGCAATGGGTTTAAAACCATCACGGGATAACGGAGGTTGTTCGTCTAGCATTGGTGAAGACTGAGAGGACTTAGGAGGCACGTTGAAAAACCTAACTTTGTACACACCACTCTACCAGACACTCGTGGAGATAAAAAAGGTCGATCCCCTGCATCTCTCAAGGCACACTGAGATTGGTACTAGCCGGAACAAGAAAATTGGATAGAGACTTATGGATACATCGCTAGATGTAGGCGGGGGCTGGAAAGAGGCCATCACACTCGTGTCCAACTTAGATCTGTGGTGCTCCCTGGCCGAAAACGTGTGCGGTTGGACTCTGGGCCATCGCGGCGCGGTCGATCAAAGCGTATTATCGGTCTGGAATCTCCCCGCAAGGTCAACGGGCGAGGAAGCGCTGTTTCACTGTGGCGACGAAGCCCAGGGATTTGTGAGGTTTATCAGCCTTAACAACGCAGGCAAGCCGCAGCGTATACGGGCCGGGGCCATGCCCTGGGATACGGGTGGCATTTTTTCTTTGATGGTCCGGTCCAAAGATTTGCAAAGCGTTTTTAAGACGGCATTAGACCATGGTTGGACAGCCATCGCGGACCCGCTGACCTTTGGCTACAATGATCTGATTTTGTCGAACGTCATACTAAGAGGTCCTGATGGCATTTCCTTTGGTATGTATGAGCGGGTTGATCCGCCGCTGACGGGTTGGAACCACATCTCGCGTATGAGCCAGCCGTTCAACTGTATGCAGATTGTGCGCAACAGAGATAAAGCCCGCAACTTCCACCGTGACGCCCTTGGGTTTACAGCTTTTGTGGACAACGACACCCGTAATGCGGAACCCAACGACAGTAACTTTGGGTTTCCACGCAATCTGACGACCGAAATAGAAACCAAGGCCGCGATCATGCATCCGCGCGGCATACCAGGTGCAAAAGTACGCGAAAATGGCCGCGTCGAACTGATCGAATGGGGTGTCCTAGAGGGACGCGACCTATCAGAGCGCGCCACACCTCCGAACCTCGGTCACATGGGTCTGCGCTGGGTGGTGGATGATGTGAACGCTGCTGCAAAACGGATTACTGAAGCTGGATATCTTCTCAACAGCCTCCCACAAACCGTGACTCTTCATCCCTATGGGGCTGTGTTGATGTGCAGTGTCAAAACACCAGATGGTGTTTTATACGAACTGTTTCAGCCGACGCGTTAACCTATTGAGCCTGCGTCAAACATGATGCCGCAACTGCCATAATTTTGGTTTCGAGCGCTTTGGGAAGAGGGCGGCCAGCCTCGACCGAGGATTGATACGACTGCATTTCGGTCCGGGTGAGATTGGACTGCACTTCCTGCGCCAAGCAGTAGCACAAGATATTTGCATTGCCGGGAGCCGGCACCCCCGATGACGACAAGAACCCTTGGCAGATCGCCTCGAGGGGATTGCCTTGCGCGTGCGCAGGGGTAACCGACCAACCCAGCGCGATGGCCACCGCAGAAACGCCTAGAATTCTGGCTCTTAGATACATTAGAATCGCTCCAGATTCATTCAGATATGGTAGGGTCACGTTTCAGCTTATGCCAAAGGGTTGGCCTGCCCTCTGTCAGACCATATGCTTAATACTCAAAATCACAAAGACCGGAGACCTTCATGTCCTCTATCCGCAGTCTTACGCTCACGGGTGGTGCGCTCGCCGGCCTTATACCCACTTTCCTCACACTCTTTGTCTGGGTGAGCAGTGCCACAGCATTTACGGGCACACTGGACTCACGGTTCGCGGCCAAGCCAGACCTGATGACAGAGTTTGAAGGCTCAAACCCCCAATCACGCGAGACCATTGGTCATAATCGCTGGCAAAGCTTGCTCGATGCCTATTTGATTTCAGACGATCAAGAGCCCAACCTATTTCGCTACGGTGCCGTATCAAGCGAAGATCGGGCCAGCCTGGACGCCTACATCGCAAGCCTCGAAGCCATGGCCATCACCTCCTACAACCGAAACGAACAAAAAGCCTACTGGATCAATTTTTACAATGCTTTGACCGTGCAAACCGTGCTGGATCACTACCCGGTGCGGAGCATTCGAGACATCAAAATTTCACCTGGATTCTTTTCGTCAGGGCCTTGGGGCAAAAAGCTGGTCACAGTGGAAGGTGTAGACCTCAGTTTAGATGACATTGAGCATCGTATTTTGCGCCCGATCTGGAATGACAACCGTATCCATTACGGCGTGAACTGCGCTTCCATGGGCTGCCCCGATTTGTGGCCAGACGTGTTCACACCGGACAACATGGATGCGGCTTTAGATGCTGCCGCAACAAAATACATCAATGCCGGTCGCGGCGTTACTGTTGTTGGCGGGCGTGTGACGCTGTCAAAAATTTATGAATGGTATGATGAAGATTTTGGTGGGACGGATGAAGGCGTGCTTGAGCACATCCTGCAATATGCACGCAAGCCATTGGCGCGCAACATTAACCAGCGCATCGGGCTTATAAAGACAGACTACGATTGGGCGCTCAACGCCCCGAAATAGGCGCTGGCGTCAATCGCACGTGGCGGACCAACGCTTGTGAGGTTGCGCCCGTATCGTCAGTATCTGCAGACACCGCTATAACACTCACCGGTGGCACTGCCTCACCGAACGCTTGTTCATAGTCAGCAGCCAGGTCAACGGTTTCTGTAACCCATTCATCTGTGACGATCTGCAGTCCTGATTTGCGGATAACAAGAACGCCGTCTCCCTCATCCATAAATGGATTGGGAAGTATGGTCTGCTCTGGTTGCAGCCCGCCCCATACATAGGTGATCGCCCGACCAGACACAGGCACACCGAAAAATCCGGCCAGGCCACTGCCGAGACGGCTCAACACACCTACGTCCTGATCCGTAAAATACACATGAATGGCGAGCGGTCTGTCATCTTGTCCCGGACGGGAAAGATCCGTCGCAGGAAAAGACTGACTGATGCGCCAGTCCCAACTCAGTGAACTAGCGGCACCTTGATCTTTGGAGATGAAGCGGTACAAAAACGCGACAGCTTGACGCGCCGTAATCTTAAGACTGCCCTCTTCGAGGACTTCAAATTGAGCGGCGGCTTTGCCGCGTGGCGTATGTATTTTCCACCCCGCCGCCTTGAGGTCGGGCTTGAACTGAAGGTCTTGCGCCTCAACGCGAACACCGTCGAAAAGTAACACAACAAAACACAGAACAAAGCAGATGGTGGGCCTTGTGTTAGTGTAGGATTTGTCTCTCACGTTCTCAATATCCTGGATTGCTTATGCTTGACCCCTTAATGGTGCGTCTGATTGCGCCTCCGATCAACAGCTTAGGGCGCACTCTGGCGGAACGTGGCGTGACGGCCAACAGCATAACGGTGCTGGGTTTTACCCTCGGTCTGTGCGCTCTTCCCGCCCTGGCTCTGCAAGCGCCAACCTCGGCCTTAGCGTTTATTGTGCTCAACCGCATCTTTGATGGCTTGGACGGTGCCGTGGCCCGGGCCTCAAGCCCCACAGACTTTGGTGCCTACCTCGATATTGTATTGGATTTTATCTTTTACGCCGCCGTTGTAGTTGGCTTTGCCTTGTTTGATGAAGACAATACCGTGATCTCACTGCTGCTGCTGGCCAGTTTTATCGGCACAGGCACCTCATTCTTAGGCTACGCCATTGTGGCCGCAAAACGGGGTGTGGAAACGACAACCCGGGGTCAAAAATCTTTCTTTTATTCCGGCGGACTTGCCGAAGGCACAGAGACCATTTTGTTTTTTGGCGTTATTTGCCTCCGGCCAGATTGGTTTGTACCAGCCTCAGTCATTTTCATGGCCCTGTGTTGGATCACAGTGGGCATGCGTATTGCTCAGGCATACGTCGCGTTTGGCAGAGGGAAATAAAGAACACAGGGCGATAAAAAGCCCGCAACCATCCCGTGCAAAGCTAAGCCGCTTGCGCCTCATTTTGAATGAGCAACATATAAAGCCCATCTGTGTTTACAGCACCACGTAATTTTTCGCAGTTATCGGAATCGCGCAATAAACGCGAGACGCGGGCCAAAGCCTTAAGATGATCTGCACCAGCCTGCTCGGGCGCAAGCAACAGAAAAACCAAATCAACGGGCCGGTCATCAATAGCTTCAAAATCAACCGGCTTCTCAAGGCGTGCAAACACACCGTGCAGACTTTTAAGTTCAGGCAACTTTCCGTGAGGAATGGCAATGCCATTGCCGACCCCTGTGGTTCCCAATCTTTCACGTTCGAGTAACGTGTCAAAAACTTTCCGTTCGCTCAGACCGGTCAGAGACGCAGCCTTCTTGGCAAGCTCTTGCAGCACCTGTTTTTTACTTGATGCTTTTAAGATCACAACCGAGTCCGATTGCAACAGATCACTAATTTCCATATATGAACTTATCCCATCGAACACCACTCGCAACACACGACTTTTATTCGGCCACTCACAAGAGCGGAATGAAAGCCTGGCTGTCGTTGTATGTTTTATTCGATGGGAAATCTCCCGGCTGAATTAAGTTAGGGACTAACGAATTAGGTTCGCGTTGCTCTAGCACTGCGCTTCTATACAAGGTCGCATTCGGCCTATTTATACACCGGTTTTCCAGTGCTTTTGCCATTCTCTTAGCCTGATGCGCCGCACCTTATGCAGCAGGAAATCTCAAGTCAAGGAAGGCAGGTTAAGAGATCACAGAAAGGTTGCGAGCCTTTTGACGACGGCGCTGCACCGATGATGGAATTTTCAATGATTCCCGATACTTAGCAACTGTTCGCCGGGCCACCGCAATACCTTCAGCTTTCAATAATTCGACGATTTGATCGTCTGAAAGAACCGCGTCAGAGGCTTCCTCATCAACCAACTGCTTAATCCTATGGCGCACAGACTCAGCCGATGTCGCCTCTCCACCGCCCGCCTGGGACAACCCATGACTAAAGAAATACTTCAGTTCATAGATTCCGCGCGGCGTCGCGATGAACTTGTTTGTCGTGACGCGACTGATCGTACTTTCATGAAGCTCTGTCGCTTCGGCAATATCACGCAGAACGAGAGGCCTTAAATGCGCGATCCCTTTGCGAAAAAAAGCGTCTTGTTTCTGAACCAGCGCAATTGACACTTTCAGAATAGTGGTCGCGCGCTGCTCAAGGGCACGTACAAGCCACGTTGCAGATTGAAACCGCTCGGCCACAAATGTCTTTTGTGCTTTATCAGCCGTAGGGCTGTTGAGTTCAGCATAATATTGATTGTTCACAAGTACACGCGGCAACGTGTCGGAACTCAACTCGACGCGCCACCCTCCTTCCGGTGCCGGCGACATGATCACGTCAGGAACAACTGTTTGGCTGACAGAACGCTCAAACTTCAGGGCTGGCTTAGGGTCAAGCGCCCTGATTTCAGCGACCATTTCTGTTAAGTCTTCCCCATCCACACCACAAATAGATTTAAGTTTTTCAAAATCATGGTTTGCCAGCAGCTCAAGGTTTTCAACAAGAGCGGCCATGGCTGGGTCGTAACGGTTACGATCCTGGAGTTGTAGTGCCAGACATTCTTTAAGGTCGCGGGCGAATATGCCAGGAGGGTCAAATGTTTGAAGGACCTCTAACACCTTGGTCACAGCCTGCACGTCAGCCCCAAGCTGATCTGCAAGCAAATCAAGGCCACCAACAACATAGCCACTTTCATCAATACAATCGATGAGTGCACGGCCAATGAGACGATCTCCACCGGCCATCACAGATAAATTCAGTTGCTCCTCTAAATAGCTTCTGAGGTCTTGGGCTTCAGACAGCGTCTGTTCCAAATCCGGGCGCATCTCATCAAAGCTGCCACCACCACTTGTCATTCCTGAAGAGTCTGATCCAGCAGACGAGCCAAGAGCGTCGGCGTGCGTGTCAAACGCAGCATCATTTTCCGTAAAGCCAGCGTCAATATCCATAGGCGCGTCGCTTTGGTTATCAACAGAATCGACCACGCTCATACCATCCTCTGAGCGATCATCTTCATTGCCCATGGCTTCTTTGAGAGTGCCATCGCCCCCAGAGTCATCACGATCCAGCAGGGGATTTGCTTCAAGCTCCTGATCCACATATTCCACAAGCTCAACCGCCGAGAGCTGCAACAGGCGAATAGCCTGCTGCAGCTGCGGTGTCATCACGAGGCTTTGTGTTTGCCTGAGGTCTAAGCGAGGGCCGATGGCCATGGCGTCAAGGGGTCCTCCGTTAGAGGCTGAACCGCTCTCCAAGATACACCCGTCGCACACCTTCATGAGCGACGATTTCTGAAGGCGCGCCCTCCATCAGTACTGTGCCTTCATGAAGGATATAAGCGCGATCAATAATGTCCAAGGTTTCGCGTACGTTGTGATCGGTTATCAGAACACCTAATCCGCGGTCTTTCAGGTGCGACACCAGATCACGAATATCGGCAACCGCAATGGGGTCAATACCGGCAAGGGGTTCATCCAGCAGCAAGAAGCTCGGGCGCGACGCCAACGCACGGGCAATTTCAACCCGACGGCGCTCCCCTCCTGACAACGCAATGGCAGGTGATTGACGCAGGTGCGTGACGTTGAATTCCTCAAGCAGCGATTCCACCAACTCATCCTGGGCAGACTTATCTGACTCGATCACTTCAGCAACCGCGCGAATATTGGCTTCCACGGTCATGCCGCGAAAAATCGAGGCTTCTTGCGGAAGATACCCAATCCCGAGGCGGGCCCGCCGATACATCGGCAAGGGCGTGATGTTTTCACCGTCAAGATAGATTTGCCCTTCATCAGGACTGATCAACCCTGTCACACAATAAAAAGACGTCGTTTTACCAGCCCCATTGGGACCAAGCAGTCCGACCGCTTCACCGCGATGAACCGATAAACTGACAGACCTAAGAACCGGACGTCCTTTGAAGGACTTGCCAAGATCATCTACTCTGAGACCTTCCTGTGCTGACGGCTCTGCACCATCCGCCTGCGCCTCTTGGGTCTCGCTGTTCTCCACCGTATCCGGCGCCATAAAATTCTTCCTCTGCCATTCGGATAATCGAATGGTATTATTTTTTACAGTCTAGTCTGAATTCGCTCAGTCTGTGACCCCTTTTGGACGCGGCACCAACAAGGCCCTCACACGCGGCCCGGGACCCGGCCCCGGCACCCCGGCTTCTGTCGCATTAGCAAACAAGGTACTTGTTCCCTTTTTGGTATCGACCACGGCAAAGCCGCCGCTCAACTGATTTCGATCTGAGGTAATGCGAACATTTCCATCCAATGTGGCAATACCACTGGCAAGGTCATAGCGACCGCGATCACCAAGAATGATGTCGCCTTTACTTTCCAGTCTGACATTGCCGTAACCTTCTATACGTGACAATTCACTGCTGCGCGGCGCAACAGCGCCAGTACCACTGACAGGCTCCTTAAAGCGCGCGGTTAGTGTATCTGCCGTGAGCTTTTGACCACCTTGCACGGCCATCGCATTGCCTTCAGCGACAGCGACATTTTCCTGCTCCCAGTATTGAATGGTATCGTAAGCTGTGACCACACCATCGGATGTTTCCAACCGAACGGGGGATCCTTCCATCACAAGAACCGCCTGCTCAAAGTCGTAGACAGCAGCAGACCCCGTTGCCGTTTCGCCAGCCGAGGTAATGGTCACAGACCCAATTGCATCGACCCGGTAAACATCTGTCCCGCCATTATCGGTCTCACGGTAATGGGCGATCAACTCGTCTGCCACCACTTCAACATCACCTTGGGTGGCGCGGGCGTCACCGCGAGCGATAAATCGCTTTTCATCCTGACGCCATTCAATGCCGCGTTCAGCGACCACCTCAATTGGCTTATCAGGGTCATCCGACTTAAATGAAAGTGTTTGCGCCTGCGCTACCAACGGAAGTAAACACAGGACTGAAATGTATTTAAAAATTGGCCTCATGGTATGCGTGCACTTCCACCACCAGTGTTGAGCACCAAGCGGGCCGGGCCGGTAAAGTGCACGGTCTTGCCTTTTTCTTCCAATTCAAACCCTTGCGATTCCAGCACCCCAAAGGGCCCCTGACTGCGAACGGGGGAGGAGCTTGTCGCGCTGCCCTGTTCCAACATAATGGTCGCAGACTCAGTGTGCAGTTCGTAGCCTTGATCCTGAAATAAATTCACAGCACCGGATAAATCTAAGGTTTGGTTTTTGCGATGATAGAGTCCGGTATCAGCGCCCACCATCAACCAGGAACCATCATTAAGACTGATGTCCGCTTGCGGTGCATCTAAATTAATATTGTCTTTATCAGACGGCGATTCACGCACGGATTGAGCCGTCACTGAAAACGGCTGCCCCGATGTATCCGTGCCAAAATAGCGGGCATTGACAAGGCTGAGGGTGGTGCCAGAGGCATCGCTGGAAATATCAAGTTCAGCAGCGATTTGTTCCGGCTTACTACGCAACTGGGGGAGAATAATAACAAGCGCTAATAGCAAAACAGCGACGGTCGGCAAAACAATCTTCATCGTCGTGACGAACCGGCTGTATTTCTCAACGGACGCGCGAATGTCTGTGGCTTGAGCCGGCCATGCGCGACGAGAGGTTTTCCCCTCGCGCGACTGTGGACTTGTCGTCGTTTGAGGGCCATCCGTCGTCATACAACACCTGCCTGGAGAACGTCATGCATACGCACGATACCCACAGGCTTGCCGTCATCGACAACGAACAAGCATGTGACTTTCCATTCGTTCATGAGACGCAAGGCTTCTGCCGCAAGTGTTGTTGACTTAATGGTCTTTGGCTTTGTGGTCATAACATCGACGGTCGCCATACCAATAAGCTGATCCGCCATGTGCCGGCGCAAATCACCATCTGTGACGATACCGACTAGCACGCCAGTGTCATCAACCACGCCAGCGATACCAAACGTTTTATTGGTCATAGTGATGATGGTATCACTCATCAGCGACGTCGGATGCGTTAAAGGAATGTCATCCCCCGTATGCATAATATGAGTGACCTTGAGTAAACTTTTGCCCAATTTACCGCCTGGGTGAAAGACCCTGTAATCGTCGGCTGTAAAACCACGGCTTTCCAACAAGGCAACGGCAATCGCATCGCCGAGTGTAATCATCAGTGTTGTCGATGTTGTTGGCGCGCCGTGCGGCCCGGCTTCTTCAACATCTGGCAAACACAAAACGATGTCCGATTGCTCTGCCAGGGTCGACTCACGCTTCCCCGTTATGCCGATCAACGGAATACCAAACCGGCGTGTATAGGAGACCAGATCGGACAACTCAGCCGTTTCACCGCTGTTTGACAACGCCAAAACGGCATCAATATCTGAGATCATACCAAGGTCGCCATGACTGGCTTCGGCAGGGTGTACAAAAAAAGCTGGCGTGCCCGTTGAGGCGAGCGTCGCTGCGATTTTATGACCAATATGGCCACTCTTTCCCATGCCCGACACGATCACGCGACCCTTGAGTGATGCGATCAACGTGACGCACTGAGCGAACTCGTCTCCCAGGTCTGCTGCCATCGCCGACAAGCCTGTAACTGCTTGCGCAATGACACGCCGGGCAACAGCGAGATCACTGGCCCCAGGATCAACAGTCTCAGGTGTTGTGCGTTTAGATGTGGGAGAAGCCATTAGGCGGTCCGATTACGATGCATGCGAGACGTTTGACCCGTCAATTAAGAGATCCAAGAGATTGATGTGGGGCACCAAGACCGTTCTGTCAAAGACTGACCAACACACCTAATCGTTGAACTCAGGATAAGAGTATGGCGACTCGACAGAATCCGGTCAACGCAAGGCTTTGAAGGAGTTTTAATTAATGGGCAAATATGTCTTCGTCTGGCCAGCCCGCCACGTCCAAAGCCGCCCGATCAGGCAAAAACCGAAAACACGCCTCTGCCAGATCACGACGGCCTTCACGATCAAGCAAATAATTCATTTCAGCCATTAATTTGTGGAGATATAGAACATCAGCCGCCGCATATTCGATCTGCTCTGGTTTGAGCGTCTCTGCGGCCCAATCCGAAGACTGCTGTTGTTTTGAGATTTCAATCCCAAGGTAATCGCGACAGAGGTCTTTCAACCCGTGCCTGTCCGTGTTTGTCCGGCACAACTTGGACACTGTGCGGGTGCAAAAGGCCGGTTCACATCGCACACCCAAGTGTTTAAGGATCATAGCCAGATCAAAGCGCGCAAAATGAAAGATCTTTGTCAGGCTTTTGTCGGTAAAAATCGCCTTGAGGTTTGGGGCATCATAGGGCGCGCGTACTTGCACCAGATGGCACTCTCCATCGCCCGCAGACAATTGCACAACGCACAGCCTGTCTCGGGCAATACTGAGGCCCATGGTTTCCGTATCGACCGCAACGGCACCAGAAAAAGTAATGTCAGACGGTAGGTCACCTTGATGTACATGATTGGCCACAAGCGCCCCCGGCGGTGAAGTATTGAGATGCACCGGCTTTCCAACAGGTGCGGCATCGGATGCCCCAAAATGGTGCCCAGGAGAAGACTCGAACTTCCACGACCTTGCGGCCACTGGCACCTGAAGCCAGCGCGACTACCAATTCCGCCACCTGGGCACAGACGAGCGTCCATGCATGGACGTCCGGACTTTGAGCGGGAAGGGATATAGCCATCTCCCAGCCTTTGTCAACGAAACCCTTGCTCTGTCTGCTCTGAAGAGCACTTATGCTTGGCATGAGTCTCGCGCGGATTCATTGCCATTACCGAGCAATTATGCGAGCTTCCAGCATCATAGAAACACGGCTGGAAAGGCGTATAATAACGTGCTGGCTGAAGTCGGAGAGGACCCGCAATGAAGAACCGATTGGTCACGGTTTTTGGAGGCTCTGGATTTGTCGGACGGTATATCGTCCAGCGCTTAGCCGCGGCCGGAGCGCGCGTGCGCGTGGCCGTGCGCGACACGGAAGAGGCTGATTTTCTGAAAACATGCGGTGATCTGGGCCAAATCAGTTTCATTCCAGCATCCATTACCTCAGACACCGAAGTGAACCGAGCCGTCGATGGTGCTGATTTTGTGGTCAACTGTGTTGGCATCCTATTTGAACGGGGCGCCCGATCTTTCAACGCCATTCATGTCGACGGGGCTGCGCGCGTGGCCAAGGCGGCAAAAGCAGCAGGTGCACAGCGATTTGTTCAGCTGTCAGCTTTAGGGGCCGATGCAGAGTCTAAATCCGCCTATGCGCGCTCGAAAGCGGCTGGCGAACAGGCCGTTCTGGCAGCTTTCCCTAAAGCAACACTCTTACGACCGAGTGTCATATTCGGACCGGAAGATGGTTTTTTTAATATGTTTGCTGAACTAGCGCGTATGTCGCCTGTTTTGCCTTACTTCACGTCTATTGTGCCCCATGCAGAAGGCGGCGGCGGCACTAAGTTTCAACCCGTATATGTGGGCGATGTTGCGGCAGCCGCTGTTAGCGCCCTCACGGAGAATGGCTACGAAAGCAAGACATACGAGTTGGTTGGGCCGACCGTTTATACCATGCGCGAAATTCTTGAAATGATCTGCCGCTACACGGACCGCACCACTTGGATATGTGGACTGCCGTTCTGGGTGGCACGGATTCAGGCGGTCTTCTTGCAGCTTTTGCCCACCCCCCTACTCACGCCAGACCAAGTTAAACTATTAAGGGTTGATAACATCGCAGACGGCAGCAAGCCCGGCTTGGAGGCTTTTGGCATCGCACCAGAAACTGTAGAATCCATTGTGCCGACATACCTTCGGCGTTTTCGGCCCTATCAGCAGCTTAAGAAGATCAGGCTAAACGCCCGTTAACTTTTTAGGGCAACTTCGAGAAGGGGCAATCGATCCACACCCCAGTAAAACTCTTGAGCGAGCGTGAAAGATGGGACGCCGAAAACACCAGCTTGCTTTGCGGCCTTAACCCAATCGTCATGCATTGCCTGAGCAGAACCCGATTCAAGTAAATCCGCGAGATCTATTAGGTTCACTCCTAGATTACGCGCCAAAGCACGACAGTCATCCTCTGCTGTCGCGACGCCTTGAACATAGATGTGATCAAAAAGTGCCAAACTGAACTGTTCGCCTACTCCTAGCATTGTCGCCGCCACCGCATAAAGCGTTCTCCGTGTCGCCAACATTAAGGGAGGCTTGGGCTCATTGTAACGAACAGTGTAAAAGTCGGCCCAGCGGGCCAAATCTGCCTGCCTATAGCTCTCTTTATAGTGACCTGACACACGGGCACCCCACCAATCTTCAGCAGCATTATCCCACTTAAATGGGGCATAGTCGTTTGAAGGAACTAAACAGGAACTCATAACTGGGTGCCACGCAATGTTTACCCCGGTTTCCTTCTGAAGCCTCGGCATCTGAGTGGCGGCAATGTAAGAGTATCGGCTACCAATTCCAAAAAAGAATGCAACCCTCTTCTTAGACCCAACCATAGGCAACCGCTAACAGCGCGAGACCTAAAATCACACGATAGATCACGAACGGCGTGAACGATGCCCGCTGTAACCAAGCCATAAGTACCGTGATTGAGAATATTGCGACCACAAAGGAGAGGCCCGCTGCGGCGACAACGCCCTGGGTCATCTGGACGTCGTCGACCTTCTGTAACGTCAAGCCTAACCACAGCCCTGAGGCTGCAATGGTTGGAATGGAGAGCAACATTGAAAAGCGCGCGGCTTCAGACCGTTCATACCCAAGAAAGCGGGCCGCCGTCATTGTAATGCCAGAGCGACTGGTGCCAGGGATCAGCGCCAGCACCTGCGCTACACCAATGATGACCACATCAAGATACGTAGAATGATCCAGGCGTTTGACTGTCATACACATTTGGTCTGCAACATATAATAAGAGGCCAAAACCAAGCGTGGCCCATCCTATCACCTGGATCGACCGCAGCCCCTCACCCACATACTGATCAAAAACATAACCAGCGAGTAGCACAGGAAGTGTCGCGACGATGACTTGGCCCGCAAGACGCGCGCCGGGGTCACGACGCCCTCTGAACAGGCGAAAAACGCCCGTGATCATGGCCATAAGATCTTGCCAAAAATAGATCATAACCGCGCCCAACGTGCCGACATGGACGGCCACGTCCAGCATAAGCCCTTGATCGGGCCAGCCCGCAAGGATAGGCACCAAAACCAAATGTCCCGACGAACTGATCGGCAGGAATTCTGTTATGCCCTGGACAATGGCCAGTACGATAATTTGGGTCAGAGCCACGGCATACTCGGAGTTAAGGCAATTGGATTCTTATAGCATGGGCTCGATTCGCCAAACAGCACCACTTTAGTAATCATATGTTTACTAAATAGAGTGCCAAAAGCAAGAACTCACCCTTGAAAATGCCCATCCTCCGGCGGCCTCATGATAATTAAGTCAATAAAGCTGACTTAATGGGTGGCTTTTTCATGGCCAAACGCCATTCTGCCCATTATAATCATCACAATATAAAAGTCTGACGTAACAGACCTTCACAAGGGACAGGCCGAGAATCGGCCAGCGTTCGATCCACAGTTCAAAGTTAAGCGCCATATCCGAACATGGCGGTAACCGGCTTGGTCTTCGTGACCAGCCGAGAGGAGGTATTCGACCATGAGCCAGAAAAAATCGAACCAGAAAAAATCCAGGCCGATGCTTCAGTTTATAAATCTCAATCAGGCTTTTCCTGACAAGAGGCCCCCAGAAACCCGCCGCCAAGACTTCGGCGAAATTTACGACCAGTTTTCGGATGATGAAGCTGCTGATCAGGCTTCGCGGTGCGAGCAGTGCGGCATTCCATTTTGCCAGGTTCACTGCCCCGTTCAGAACAACATTCCAGACTGGCTGAAACTCACAGCTGAAGGCCGCCTTGAAGAAGCCTATGCCGTTTCCTCTGAAACCAACAATATGCCAGAGATCTGCGGGCGGATTTGCCCGCAAGACAGACTGTGTGAAGGCTTGTGTGTCTTAGAACAATCCAAGCATGGCACCGTTACGATTGGGTCTGTCGAGAAGTACATCACCGATACCGCCTGGGAAAATGGTTGGGTTAAACCAGTTCAACCACTTCAGGAACTTGATCAAAGTGTCGGCATTATCGGTGCTGGCCCGGGTGGCATGGCCGCCGCTGAAGAACTGCGTAAACGCGGGTATGCGGTTGAGATTTATGACCGATACGACCGTGTCGGCGGTCTACTCATTTATGGCATCCCCAACTTCAAACTTGAGAAAGAAGTGGTCCAGCGCCGCGTAAAACTGCTCGAAGACTCCGGTGTGAAATTCCACATGAACGTCAACGTCGGCGAAGACATTAGTTTCGCAGACCTGCGCAAGAAACATGACGCGATTCTTGTTATGACAGGCGTTTATAAGGCCCGCGCGCTCAACGTCCCAGGTGTGGGCGCAGACGGCGTGTTCCCGGCCATGACCTATCTCACCGCCTCCAACCGCAAAGGATTGGGCGATTCCGTGCCTGCCTTCGAAGATGGCACTTTGGACGCAGCAGGCAAAAATATTGTGGTTATTGGCGGTGGTGACACCGCCATGGATTGCGTACGCTCCGCCATTCGCCAGGGTGCGAAGTCGGTGAAATGCTTGTACCGCCGCGACCGCGACAACATGCCCGGATCACAGCGCGAAGTGAGCAACGCTATTGAAGAAGGCGTTGAATTTGTCTGGCTCTCGGCCCCCGAAGCCGTGCTCCACGATCAAGACAATGTGGCGACAGGCGTTCGCGCTGTGCGGATGCGCCTCGGCACCCCGGACGCCAGCGGTCGCGCCAAACCTGAAGTCATTGAGGGATCTCAATTCGTGATCCCTGCCGATTTGGTTATTGAAGCGCTTGGCTTCGATCCTGAAGATTTACCGCACCTTTTCGGCGAGCCGGAGTTGGGCGTTACCCGTTGGGGCACACTCAAAATCGATTACCGGACTTTGATGACAAACATGGACGGCGTTTTCGCGGGTGGCGACATCGCGCGTGGTGCATCTCTGGTGGTCTGGGCGATCCGAGATGGCCGCGACGTCGCGGCCAGCATCACCAAGTATCTAACTGAACAAAAAGCGGGCGCGGGCGCGACTGCACCCCTTCGTAAAGCAAGCTGAGGATGACCGACATGGCCCCTAAAGACAGCATTCAAAACTTCTCCACCGCAAAATTCGGCTTAGAGTCCGGCGCAGACTTCGTTCGCAACTGGACAGAAAACGCCAAGATTTTGCAGCAAGCAGGCGCTTACGACCCCGCCTGGGAACACGACAACTGCGGCGTCGGCATGGTGGTCGCCATAGATGGTAAACCGAGACGCGAAGTTGTGGTTGCCGGTATTGAAGCCCTTAAAGTGTTGTTTCACCGTGGCGCTGTGGATGCCGACGGTAAAACCGGCGATGGTGCCGGGATTCACGTTGAAATTCCGCAGGACTTTTTTCACGAACATATTGTCCGCACCGGTCATGAATTGGCTGAAGACGAAACACTAGCCGTCGGCATGGTGTTCCTACCTAAATCTGACCTAGGGGCGCAAGAAGTCTGCCGCACCATAGTTGAAAGCGAAGTCTTAGCCGCGGGCTATACCATTTATGGCTGGCGTCAGGTCCCCGTCGAAATCTCGGTTATCGGTGAAAAAGCCAACGCAACGCGGCCTGAAATCGAACAAATCATGTTGTCCAATCCACGTGACATGGATACGGAAGCACTTGAGCGCGATTTGTTTGTCGTGCGCCGCAGAATCGAAAAGCGCGTCAAGGACGAAGCAACAAATGACTTTTATATCTGCTCGTTATCCTGCCGCTCGATCATTTACAAAGGCATGTTCCTCGCGGAACAACTGACGACGTTCTATCCAGATCTTCTCGACGAACGTTTTGTGTCTTCCTTTGCGATTTATCACCAGCGGTATTCCACCAACACTTTCCCCACTTGGCGGCTGGCCCAACCGTTCCGGATGCTGGCCCACAACGGTGAAATCAATACCTTGATCGGCAACGTCAACTGGATGAAAGCCCATGAATGCCGTTTAGAATCAGACCTTTTCGAAGATGACATTGAAGACTTAAAGCCGATCATTCAAAGCGGCAGTTCGGATTCTGCCGCTCTTGATTCCGTATACGAATTGGTCTGCCGCGCCGGGCGAAGTGCGCCGATGGCCAAGTCATTGCTGATACCTGAAAGCATCAGCCAGAATGCTGTCATGCCAGACAACCACCGTGCTTTGTTTGCGTATTGTAATGCCGTGATGGAGCCCTGGGATGGCCCAGCCGCGATTTGCGCCACAGACGGTCGGTGGGTTATCGCCGGTATGGACCGTAACGGTCTGCGCCCGATGCGCTACACCCTCACCAAAACCGGTCTTCTGATTGTGGGATCGGAAACCGGCATGGTACGCGTTCCAAATGCTGAGATTGAAGAAAAAGGCCGCGTCGGACCTGGCGAAATGATTGCTGTCGATCTGCAAGAAGGAAAGTTTTTTGGTGATCTCGAACTGAAAGACATGCTGGCCGCTGCCAATCCCTATCAAGAGTGGATCAAAAAAACCAAATTACTCGACACACAAGTCACAGAAGACGCGCCTGAAACAGGTGAGATGACAATCGAAGAGTTACGTCGTCGCCAAGTCACCTATGGCATGACCATGGAAGACCTAGAGCTCATCCTGCATCCGATGGTAATGGATGCCAAGGAAGCCACGGGGTCTATGGGCGACGATGGACCATTAGCTGTGTTGTCAGACAATTACCGTGGTCTGCACAATTTCTTCCGGCAGAACTTCAGTCAGGTAACAAACCCACCCATCGACAGCCTGCGTGAAACCAGGGTCATGACCTTGAACACGCGCCTTGGGAATCTTGGCAACATCCTTGATGAAGACCCAAGTCAGTGTGATGTATTGCAGCTTCCCAGCCCCGTCCTGACCAATGGTCAGTACAAAGTGCTGCGTGAGCACATGGGCGACAAGGCCGTCGATATTGAATGCTCATTCGACGCGACAGGTCAAACCAAGAACGCCCTGCGTAAAGCGATCTCCCGCATTCAAAAAGAAGCGGAAGATGCCGTCCGTGGAGGCAGCACTTACGTTGTGCTGTCTGATCGCAATATTGGACAAGACAAAGCACCGATCCCCATGATTTTGGCAACCGGTGCCGTGCATACACATCTGACCCGGCAAAAACTCAGAACCTTCACGTCATTGAATGTGCGCTCAGGGGAATGTCTCGACACCCATTATTTTGCCGTCCTCATTGGCGTTGGGGCCACAACCGTTAACGCCTATCTGGCACAAGAAGCGATTGTAGACCGGCACGGCAAAGGCTTGTTTGGCGATATACCGCTGGCTGAAGCCATGGCGCGATTCAAAAAAGCCATTGATGAAGGCCTGAGAAAAATCATGTCCAAGATGGGCATCTCGGTCATCAGTTCATATCGCGGTGGTTACAACTTCGAAGCGGTCGGGTTATCTCGATCTTTGGTCGCTGAATTCTTCCCTGGCATGACCTCCAGAATTTCTGGAATCGGGATGCCCGGCATTCAGAAGAAGATCAAAGCCCAGCATAGAAAAGCGTATCAGCCAGGTGTTATTACTCTGCCCGTAGGGGGGTTCTACCGCTATCGCGCGCAGTCCGGCGACGCCCACAGTTTCGACGGACGCCTCATCCATACGCTGCAAGCTGCTGTTGAGAAAGACAGCTATCAGATATTCCAGCGTTATTCCGAAGGTCTTAGAAAACTCCCGCCGATCAGTTTGAGAGATCTGCTCGATTTTCGCCGCATCAATGAGCCCGTCCCCCCAGAACAGGTGGAGTCTACAACAGAAATTCGCAAACGGTTTGTGACCCCAGGCATGTCGCTGGGAGCCCTTGGACCCGAGGCACACGGCACACTGAATATTGCCATGAACCGGATCGGGGCAAAGTCGGACTCTGGCGAAGGGGGCGAAGACCGTAAACGCTACAAACCAGCTCCAAATGGCGACAACGCAAATTCCGCGATCAAACAAATTGCGTCGGGCCGGTTTGGTGTGACGGCAGAATACTTAAACCAATGCCGCGAGATTGAGATCAAGGTTGCCCAAGGCGCAAAGCCAGGAGAAGGCGGGCAACTACCCGGTTTTAAAGTCACTTTGGAAATCGCAGAACTGAGACATGCGACGCCCGGTGTGATGTTGATTTCGCCACCACCGCACCACGATATTTATTCCATCGAGGATTTGGCACAGCTCATTTACGACCTAAAGCAAATCAATCCGAAAGCACGCGTGACCGTTAAACTCGTTTCACGCACAGGCATCGGCACCATTGCCGCTGGCGTTGCCAAAGCCAATGCTGATGTCATTTTGATCTCCGGTCACTCAGGCGGAACCGGTGCCAGTCCCCAAACCTCTATCAAATTTGCAGGTCTTCCTTGGGAGATGGGGCTAACAGAAGTCCACCAGGTTCTGACGCTCAACCGCTTGCGCCACCGCGTGCTATTGCGCACCGATGGCGGCCTCAAAACTGGACGCGATATTGTCATGGCGGCCATGATGGGGGCTGAAGAGTTTGGCATCGGCACCAGCTCTTTGATTGCCATGGGCTGCATTATGGTGCGCCAGTGCCATTCCAACACTTGCCCTGTTGGGGTCTGCACACAAGACACCGAGTTGCGTAAGAAGTTTACGGGCACACCAGAAAAGGTTGTCAATCTGATGACTTTCCTGGCAGAAGAAGTGCGCGACATATTGGGTGAGCTTGGTTTCTCGACTTTGGACGAAATCATCGGCCGCACAGATTTGCTCCAGCAAGTCAGCCGCGGCTCAGCCCACCTGGACGATCTGGATTTGAACCCTCTGTTGGTCAGGCCAGACTCCGGCGGGTTGCCAACACGCAACATGACCAAAGGGCGCAATGAGGTTCCAGAAACCCTGGATGCACAGATGATCCGGGATGCGGCACCGGCGCTTGAAGATGGTGAAAAAATGCAGTTGACCTACAACGTCAACAATACGCAGCGCGCCATTGGCACAAAGATGTCCCATAAGATCGTAACCAAGTATGGCATGACCGGCTTACAACCGGGCCATATTACGGTACGCCTGCGTGGCAGTTGTGGGCAATCTCTTGGCGCGTTTGGTGTTCAAGGTCTGAAGCTTGAAGTGCTCGGTGATTCCAATGATTACGTCGGCAAAGGCTTGTCGGGTGCAACCATTGTGATTCGGCCGACGACCTCCTCAACGTTCCCTTCACACCTCAACACCATCATCGGTAACACCGTGTTGTATGGCGCGTCCTCGGGTAAACTCTTTGCTTCTGGACAAGCCGCTGAACGCTTTTGTGTGCGCAACTCAGGCGCAATTGCAGTGGTTGAAGGTTGTGGATCCAATGGCTGTGAATATATGACCGGCGGCCAGGTTGTTATTCTTGGCCCCGTCGGACCGAACTTTGGCGCGGGCATGACCGGCGGCATGGCGTTCGTATACGATAGCAACAAAGACTTTGAGCATCGCGTCAATACGGATTCAGTAATCTACCAACGCATTGAAGTCGGACATTACGAAGCTTTGCTCAGAAATCTCGTCACTGAGCATCACAAAGAAACCGCTTCAGCCTGGGCGGAACAAATCCTCGTCAACTGGGATCGCGAAGTGCGGAATTTTTGGCAAGTCGTACCAAAAGAGATGCTTAATAAACTCGAGGTTCCGGTGAATCGCGATGCGCCGCATACAAAAGAAGATAAGAAAAAAGCCTAAACACCAAGACTGAGTTATCCCAGCGCATCAGCCATAACGCTGTTGAAAAACATCGAAAATGGCGCGCTGGGCATAGGCTTCTCCACCAACTGGGCGACCCGGCTTGTCGTCTGGATTCCATCCGAACAAATCCAGATGGACCCATGATACATCGTCTTTGACAAAGGTCTTAAGAAAGAGCGCCGCCGTAATGGCACCGGCTAAACCCGATTCGCCTGAATTGCTAACGTCAGCGATCTTACTCTCAATCAATCTCTGATAATTACTCCACAAGGGCAACTGCCACATGGGATCATGAGTGCGTGTACCCGCCTCTATAAGGTCTCGGGCAAGCGTATCGTCAGATGAAAAGAGTGCCGGAAGTTCAGCACCAAGCGCCACGCGTGCCGCCCCTGTCAACGTCGCACAGTCGATAATCACGTCAGGAGAGTCTTCACAGGCCAAGGCCAAAGCATCCGCCAGCACAACGCGCCCTTCCGCATCTGTATTTCCAACCTCAATGGTCGGCCCCAAACGCGTGGCGACAACATCACCAGGCCGAAACGCATTCCCGGAAATAGCATTCTCAACGGCAGGAATCAGAACGCGCAGGCGAACGGGCAACTGTGCACGCATGATCCAATCGGCCAGACCAAGAACCGTCGCCGCGCCGCCCATATCTTTTTTCATAAGGCGCATACCGCTGCTCGGCTTAATATTTAGACCACCGGAATCAAAGCATACCCCTTTGCCCACTAGCGTCACCTTTGGGGCCGTCACATCACCCCACGTCAGGTCGATCAACCGTGGAGCGAAATTAGCCGCCCGACCCACGGCGTGTATGGCCGGCAGGTTTTTTGAGAGCAAGTCGTCACCAACTGTAACCTCAAGCTCAGCGCCGTACGTATCTGCCAAATCTTTCGCAACGGCGGCGAGCGCGCCAGGCCCCATATCTTCCGCCGGCGTATTCACCAAATCGCGCGTTAAAATAGCGGCGTAGGCCGCCCCTTCCACATAGGCGCGGTTTGCGTGCTCCGGCCACACAAGCTCTGCCAATTTTTCGGCGTCTTTCGATTTATACCGATCAAAGCGATAGGCACCGAGAGTCCATGCCAGAGCCAGCCATGTTGCAACCCAAGATTTCCGGTCCTGGTCAACACCAGCAATCTCATCCAGAGAATATGTCGCGACTGGCAAGGCCGTCGATAACCGGCCAGCGGCCCAACCGTCTTGCCCATTGCCAAGCCCGACAAGAGCCCGGGCCAATGTACCTTCAGCACTAGAGATAACGCAGACTTGTCCTGCATCGGCGTTAAAAGACATCGTCGTCAGCCACGCCTTTACAGACTCTGGCTGAGTATTTTTCCAAGCCTCTAAACCTTCGGATGTAACAGCGGTGACGGGCACAGCCTGAGAGGCCGCCTCAACAAGAGGAAGATGTATCATGTGGTCAAACGTCCTTCTTTAATAAACCGCTTTATGAATCCGCTATATAAACCTGGTGTGAAGCGAAGCACATTTACCGTATGGAACGCAGAGATTCAGCGTCTGCGGTCGCATCAGCGG